>JADYYZ010000131.1 GCA_020853405.1 Acetobacteraceae bacterium | reverse complement strand
GTGGTGCGCTGGCGGCGGATCGATCTGGCACGGGTGATCGAGCAGCGCTTCGGCATCCGGCCCGATCAGCGCACGGTGGGCAAGTTGCTGCGCCGGCTCGGCTTGCGGCGTCTGTCGGCCCGGCCGCGGCATCCGGGCCACGATGCCGAAGCCCAGGCAGCGCATAAAAAAACTTCGCCAACCTGGTCGCTGCCGCCATCCCCGAGCACGCGCGGGGTCGGCCAATCGAACCCTGGTGGCAGGACGAGGCCCGCGTTGGCCAGCAAGGCACCCTGACGCGGGTGTGGGCGGCACGGGGATCGCGCCCGCCGGCGCCACGCGATCAGCGTTACACCTGGGCCTATCTCTGTTCGGTGCCGTCGTCGACGCCTGCTGCCATGCCTGGAACGCCCTCGTCGCAGAACCAGGACGCATCACCTCAATCGCTACTCGACACCGGGCACAGGTCATAATTTGAGCGCGCTGGTATGAGAGGGCGGGGCCTGCCCCTGCCCACTGGCATCGGCCGCCGCTCCGTTGGCCACGCGCGCGCGCCCGGCAGAGCCGGCGGAAGCGGGGTCATCTGCCTGCCGTGTCCTCCAGCTGCTCGGCGCCGGGCGGCAGCGCCTGGTCAGGCACGAGCCGCAGCGGCGCGCCGGCGCGGCGCGCAAACGCCGTCAGCGCCGAACCATCCTGCTCAAGCGCAGCGAGCACAGCTGGGTGTGCGCGGAGCGCCGGCCGCAGCGAAGGCCGCGCCAGCGCCTCGGCCAACGCACGCCGGAGTGCCGCGAGGCCGTGCGTCAGTGCGCTGGGGTGGAACGGCGGCGCTGCATCGCACAGGATCTCGTGCAGCGGTGGGCGGACCTTCCGCCGCACCAGCTCGACGAGGCCGGCCGGGCTGTGGCCGGTCACCTCGGCCTTCAGCGGGTCGGCCGCCAGCGCGGCACGCATCGCCTCGACCATGCCGCGTTTCGCGGCCGGGCCGTCGAGCGCGGCGAAATCGACCAGGATCACGCCGGAAAGGTTGCGCGCGCGGATCTGCCGGGCCACCGCCACCGCCGCCCGGCGGTTGGCCGGCGCCGGCGCGGCGGTGCCGGCATCGACATCGATCAGCGTCGCCGCCGGCGTGGGATGGATGCATAGCCGCCCGCCGTCGGGCAGGGCGAGCGTCGGTTCGACCAGCGCAGAGAACGCCTCCTCGATCGCCGGTGGAAAGCGATCCCCGGCCTCGATCCGTGCATCGTGCGCGGCGGCGAGCCGGTCGATCGGGTCGGGGGCGCGGCTGACGAGCTGCGGCGCGGCGAGGCCGCCCGGGCCGGCGGGGGCGTCGGGGGCGTGCCGCGCGGAAACGCGCAGGCCCTTGCCGCCCATCGCCGCCCGAACCACGCGCACCACCACCGCCTCGCCTTCGCGAACCGGCGGGCGGCCGCGCGGCAGCTCGCCACGCGGCAGGAAGCCATCGGCGCCGTCGAGCCGCACGAACCAGCCGGCCGCGCCGGTCGCCGCCGGGCCGGCCCGCGCCAGGTGCACCTCGCCGACGCGGTCGCGGCTGCCGGGTCGATGCACCTCGGCGCCCACCAGCAGGCCGTCCTCGACCACCGCGAGGCGCAACTCGCCGGGGCCGTCCGCGACATGCACGATCGCGCGCATCAGCCGCCCAGCAGCTGCCAGGTCTCGTAGAGCGGCAGGCCGACCACGTTGCTGTGGCTGCCGGAGAGGAATTTCACGAAGGCCGCCGCCCTGCCCTGGATCGCATAGCCGCCTGCCTTGCCGTGCCATTCCCCGCATTCGATGTAGCGGTCGGCCTCGGTCTGGCTCAGGCGCTTGAAGCCGACGATGCTGGTGCACAGCCGCAGCCGCGGCTTCCGGCCCGGCACGATCAGGCAGACGCCGGTATGAACGCGGTGGCGGCGGCCGGAAAGCAGCGCGAGGCAGGCGCGCGCCGCCGCCTCGGTATCCGCCTTGGGCAGGATCCTGCGGCCAACGCCGACCACGGTGTCGGCGGCGAGGATGCTGGCATCGGGATGGAGCGCGGCGGCCGCCTCGGCCTTGGCCTGCGCCAGCCGCGCGGCGTGCGCGCGTGGCAGTTCGCCTGGAAGCGGTGTTTCGTCGATGCCGGTCGGCACCGTGCCGTCGGGCACGATGCCGATCTGGGCCAGCAGCGCCAGCCGGCGCGGGCTGGCCGAGGCAAGCACCAGCGGTCCGGGCAGGGTGCTGTCTGGCGCTACTTGAATCTGGGCGCTACTTGAATCGGAAGGTAATGCGCCCCTTGGTCAGGTCGTAGGGCGTCATCTCGACATTCACCCGGTCGCCGGCCAGCACGCGGATGCGGTTCTTGCGCATCTTGCCGCTGGTGTGCGCCAGGATGGTGTGGTCGTTGTCGAGTTTCACGCGGAACATCGCGTTGGGCAGCAGTTCCATCACCGTGCCGCTGAACTCGATCATGTCCTCTTTGGGCATCGTCCCTCATGCGCGACGGTCCGGAGGGGCCCGGGCCGGGGCGGCATATGCGCCCGGCCGGAAACCCGGTCAAGCCGCGCCAAGCCGGCGGCGGATGGAGCGCGCGTGCGCGGAAAGCCCCTCGGCATCGGCGAGCAGAGCGGCAGCGGGGCCGACCGCGGCAAGGCCGGCAG
>JADYYZ010000130.1 GCA_020853405.1 Acetobacteraceae bacterium | reverse complement strand
GCTGATCCGTGATGCACTGATCCGTGATGCACGGGCGAATCACGCGGATCGCGTCGCAGGGCATGCAGCTGGCGTTCTGCCTGCTGCTTGCCGCGCCTGCCGCCGCGGCGCGCGCATCGGACTGCGCGCTTGCGCCCGGGCGGATCGAGATCAAGGGCGAACTGCGGCCGGCGGGGCCGCGACCCGTGCTGGTGATCACCGTGCCGGAGCTCGAGGACCCGCCCGCCCGGCCCTGAATGATCGGCGCGCCCGAAGGCCGCGAAGGCGGGGCGGCACTCTGGCATCAGGCGGGCGGCATGCCATGTTCAGGCGATGCCGCCCGTCCTGCCTCGACCCGCCTCGGCCCCACCCTTCGAATCCTGGCTGCAGCCGCGCCCCGAAGGCATCTTCTGCGCCCCCGGCGAGTTCTGGATCGACCCCGCGCGTGCCGTGCCCCGCGCGGTGATCACGCATGCGCATAGCGACCATGCGCGCGGCGGCCACGGTGCGGTGCTGGCAACGCCGGAGACGCTGGAATTCATGCGCATCCGCCTGGGCGACGGGCTGGCCGCCCAGCCGGCCCGGTATGGCGAGGCGATCGCGATGGGTGACGTCTGCGTGACATTGCGCCCCGCCGGCCACGTGCTTGGATCGGCACAGGTGGTGATCGAGCATGGCGGCCAGCGCGCCGTGATCAGCGGCGACTACAAGACCGTTCGCGACCCGACCTGCGAAGGGTTCGAGCCGGTGGTGTGCGACCTGTTCGTGACCGAGGCGACCTTCGCGCTGCCGGTGTTCCGCCACCCCGATCCGGCCGCCGAGATCGCGAAACTGCTGGCGAGCCAAAGGCTGTTTCCGGCCAGCACGCACGTGGTCGGCTGCTACGCGCTGGGCAAGTGCCAGCGCCTGGTGATGCTGCTGCGCGAGGCCGGCTACGACGCCCCGATCTTCCTGCATGGCGCGCTGGAGAGCATGTGCGCGGCGTATCGCGCGTTTGGTGTGCCGCTTGGCGACCTGCGGCCGGCGACCGTCGCCGCGAAGGACGCGCTGAAGGGCGCGATCGTGCTGGCGCCGCCCTCCGCCATCCAGGACCGCTGGGCGCGCCGCCTGCACGAACCGGTGAACGCCCTTGCGTCGGGCTGGATGCGGGTGCGCCAGCGCGCGAAATCGCGTGGCGTCGAGCTGCCGCTGGTGATCTCCGACCATGCCGACTGGGACGAGCTCCTGGCGACGCTCGATGCCGTGCGGGCGCCGGAAATCTGGGTGACGCACGGGCGCGAGGAGGCGCTGATCCATGCGGCGTCGCTGCGCGGCATCGTCGGGCGCGCGCTGTCGCTGGTCGGGCGCGAGGAGGATGCCGCCGAGTGAAGCCCTTCGCCGAGCTTCTGGAGCGGCTGACCTTCACGCCCGCGCGCAACGGGCGGGTCGCGCTGCTGGCCGGCTGGTTTGCCACCCGGCACGATCCCGACCGCGGCCTTGGCCTGGCCGCGATCACCGGCGAGCTCGATTTCCCCGCGGCGAAGCCCGCGCTGATCCGCGACCTGGCCGCGTCGCGCACCGATCCGACCCTGTTCGCGCTCTCGTACGACTATGTCGGCGACCTGGCCGAGACGGTGGCGCTGATGTGGCCCGGGTTGCCACGGGGCGAGGCGCCCGCGCTTTCAGCGGTGGTCGCGACGCTGCGCACGACGCCGAAGGCACGGCTGCCCGCGATCGTTGCCGGCTGGCTCGACTCGCTCGATGCGTCGGCGCGGCTCGCGCTCCTGAAACTGATCACCGGGGGCCTGCGCGTCGGGGTCTCCGCCCGGCTTGCCAAGCTCGCGCTCGCCGCATGGTCGGGCAGGCCGGTCGAGGCGATCGAGGAGGTCTGGCACGGGCTTTCGCCACCCTACACCGCGCTGTTCGCCTGGCTCGAAGGGCGGGGCGAAAAGCCCGATCCCGGCGGGCTTCCCACCTTCCGCCCGCTGATGCTGGCCAACCCGCTGGAGCAGGCCGACCTTGCTGCCTTGCGTGCCGAGGATTTCCGCGCGGAGTGGAAATGGGACGGCATCCGCGTGCAGCTGGTGGCGGGGCCGGGCGGGCGGAAACTGTTCAGCCGCGGCGCCGAGGACATTTCCGGCGCCTTCCCCGACATCGTGGGCGCGATGCAGTTCCACGCCGTGCTGGATGGCGAGCTGCTGGTGCTGCGCGATGGCCCCGATGGACCATCCGTCGCGCCGTTCTCCGACCTCCAGCAGCGGCTGAACCGCAAGCAGGTCGGCAACAAGGTGCTGCACGAGTATCCCGCGCACGTGCGGCTGTACGACATGCTGTTCGAGGGTGCGGAGGATCTGCGCGCCCTCGGCTTCGATGCGCGCCGCGCCCGGCTGGAAGCCTGGTGGCGGCGCACGCGGCCGCCACGCACCGACCTTTCCGCCCTGGTGGCATTCGCCGATGTCGCAGCGCTTGGCGAGCTCCGCGCCGGCGCGCGCGAGGCCGGCATCGAGGGGCTGATGCTGAAGCGGGCCGACAGCCCCTACCTCCAGGGGCGGCCGAAGGGGCACTGGTGGAAATGGAAGCGCGCCGCACTGAGCATCGACGCGGTGCTGATGTACGCCGAGCGCGGCCACGGCAGGCGCAGCTCGTTCTATTCCGACTACACGTTCGGCCTGTGGCGCGACGAGGAGCTGGTGCCGGTCGGCAAGGCATACTCGGGCTTCACCGACGACGAGCTGAGAATGCTGGACCGCTTCGTGCGCGAGCACACGACGGAGCGCTTCGGCCCGGTGCGCAGGGTGGAGCCGCGGCTGGTGCTGGAGGTGGCGTTCGATGCCGCGCAGCGCTCCGGCCGCCATCGCAGCGGCGTGGCGCTGCGATTCCCCCGCATCGCGCGCATCCGCACCGACAAGCCGGCCGAGGAGGCGGACCGGCTGGAGACGCTGCTGCGGCTGATCCCCGATTGACCGGGCGCCGGGCGCGTGGTCGCCTCTGGCCGCCACCGCAACCAGGGGAACGCCATGATCGAGAACCACGCGCTGAACCGCATGCGTGCCGGCAAGGCAGCGATCGGGTTCGGTGCGCATCATCTGCGCAGCATGGCGACGCCGCTCCTGGCCGAGGCCGCCGGTTATCACTGGCTGTTCATCGATTGCGAGCACGGCGCCCACAGCATCCAGGAGGCCACCCAGCTTGCGATCGCCTCGCTCGCCACCTCGGTCACGCCGATCGTGCGGGTCTGCAAGGGGGCGCTCGACGAGGCGACGCGCGCGCTCGACAACGGCGCGATGGGGCTGCTGATCCCGCACATCGACACCCGCGCCGAGGCCGAGGCGCTGGTGGCCGCGGTGAAGTTCCCGCCGCTCGGCCATCGCTCGATGGGCGGGCCGCCGGCGCAGGCCCGCTTCAGCGCGATGCCGGCCGGCGAGATGATGGCGGCGATGAACCGGAACCTGATGACCTGCGTGATGATCGAGACGCCGATCGCGGTCGCCAACATTCCCGAGATCGCCGCGGTCGAGGGCGTCGATGCGCTGATGATCGGCACCAGCGACCTCACCGCCGAGATGGGCATCCCGGGCCAGGCCGGGCACGAGAAGGTGGCCGAGGCCTATCGCATCATGACCTATGAATGCGCGCGGCTCGGCAAGTTCGCCGGCATGGGCGGCATCTACGACGAGGTGCACGCGGCTGCCTATCTGAAGATGGGTGTGCGCTTCGTGCTGGGCGGCTCCGACCACGGCCTGCTGCTGCAGGCGGCGAAGGCGCGGGCGGAGTTCCTGGCCGGCCTGCCGCTTTCCTGAGCGCCGGCGCTGCGGTTGCGGATCTGGTGCCGGGTCGTCCATCCTTCGCGGCAAGGGCGGCCGCCGCCAAGGCGGGCCGCGGCCGGGAGGGGTAAAGACATGTGTTCGCTGTTCACATCGCAGGATCCGGCGACGTACGCCTACGAGACGCGCGCCGTCCGGCTGCATGGCCACGCCACCTCGATCCGCCTGGAGGCAGCGTTCTGGGCGATCCTCGAGGAGATAGCCGCGCGCGAGGGCATGACGCCGGCACGCTTCATCGCGACCCTGCACGACGAGATTCTGCAGCGCATCGGCGAGGTGCCGAACTTCGCCTCGTTCCTGCGCGTCACCTGCCTGCACTGGCTCAGCAACCAGGATGTCCACGCTGCCCAGCTGGCGGCGCGCCCGGCGCCCGCTTTGTCGTAGGGCGCTGGCGCAGGGTGCTGTCGCAAGGCGCTGTCGTAGCCTGATACTACCCGCCCGCCCGCAAGAATCCCTAGGCTTGCCGGCATGAACAACGCACCCGCTCCCGGCGCGCGCGCCGGCGCGCCCGCCGCTTCCGGCCCCGCCACGCCAGCCAAGGCGATCCACATGATGATCCGCGTGATGGACGAGGCACGCTCGGTCGCGTTCTACCGCGCGGCGTTCGGGCTCGAGATCGCCGACCGCTTCGCCTTCGAGGGTTTCACGCTGGTCTATCTGCGCAGCAAGGCAGCCGATTTCGAGGTGGAGCTCACCATCAACCACGGCCGCACCGAACCCTATGCGCAGGGCGAGGCATACGGGCACATCGCGTTCGCGGTCGACGACCTGGAGGCCGAGCAGGCGCGCTTCGCCGCGGCGGGCCTCGCGCCGGCCCCGGTCAAGGAATTCCATCGCGACGGCGCGCTGATGGCGAAGTTCTTCTTCGTCACCGACCCGGACGGCTACCGCATCGAGGTGCTGCAGCGCCACGGCCGCTACCGCTGAACGGCCGCCGGCCGCCGGCCAGGAACCGCACCGGACGAACCATCAGGAGGGACCCGATCCATGCGAACCGTCGACAAGCGCGGCAAGTTCTCGCGCCGTATCGTGCTGCAGGGTGCGGCCGCCGCACCCGCCGTCGCCGCCGCGATCGGCGTGATCAGCGCCGACTGCGCCTGGGCGCAGGCAGCGAAGGCATTGCGGCCGCGCACCATGGCGATCCTGGTGCAGGCCGCCCGCGACATCTTCCCGCACGACCAGCTCGCCGACCGCTTCTATGTCGCGGCGGTCGCACCGTACGACGCCAAGGCCGCCGGCGACGAGGCACTGAAACTGCTGCTGGAGGCGGGCGCGCTCAGGCTCGATGCCGATGCGATCGGCAGGCACGGCATGGGCTATCTCGAGCTGAACTGGGAGGATGACCGCGTCGGGTTGTTGCGCGCGATCCAGCACACGCTGTTCTTCAAGAAGCTGCGCGGCGACCTGGTGGTCAGCCTCTACAACCAGAAGGAGGTCTGGCCGAAATTCGGCTACGAGGGCTCCTCGGCCGAGTATGGCGGCTACCTCCACCGCGGCTTCAACGACATCGACTGGCTGCCGGGCGCCTGAGGGGAGGATCGCAGCATGGCCACCTTCGATCAGAACGATTCCTCGGTCGTCGTCATCGTCGGCTCGGGCGCCGGCGGCGGCACGCTCGGCAACGCGCTCGCCCAGAAGGGCATCAGCACCGTCATCCTGGAGGCAGGCGGGCGCTACGAGACCGCCGATTTCATCAATGACGAATGGGCGAGTTTCGCGCAGCTCGCCTGGAAGGACATGCGCACCACCTCGGGCAGCTGGCGGGTCGGGCACGATTTTCCGAACCTGCCCGCCTGGATCGTCAAGGCGGTCGGCGGTTCGTCGGTGCACTGGGCCGGCGCCAGCCTGCGGATCGCGCCGCACGAGTTCAAGGCACGCACCACCTACGGCGCGGTGCCCCGCGCCTCGCTGCTCGACTGGCCGATCAGCCGCGAGGAGCTCGACCCGTACTACGCCAAGGCCGAGGACCGCATGGGTGTCACCGGCACCACCAACATCCCGCGCCTTCCCGGCAACAACAACTTCAAGGTGATGGAGGCGGGGGCGAAGAAGCTCGGCTACAAGATCGTGCACACCGGCAACATGGCGATCAATTCCGAGCTGCGCGACGGCAGGTCGATGTGCCTGCAGATCGGCTTCTGCTTCCAGGGCTGCAAATCGGCGGCGAAATGGAGCACCCTGGTCGCCGAGATTCCCAAGGGCGAGGCGACCGGCAAGCTCGAGGTGCGGCCGAACTCGATGGTCGCGCGCATCGAGCACGACGCCGAAGGCAAGGTGAGCGGTGTCGTCTATTTCGACGGGCAGGGCCGCGAGCAGCGCCAGCGCGCGCGGGTCGTGTGCGTTGCCGGCAACAGCCTGGAAAGCCCGCGGCTGCTGCTGAACTCGGCCAGCGCGAAATTCCCCGACGGGCTGGCCAACGGTTCAGGCCAGGTCGGGCGGCACTACATGCGGCACATGACCGGCAGCGTCTATGCGATCTTCGAGAAGCCGGTGCACATGTATCGCGGCACCACCATGGCCGGCATCATCCGCGACGAATCGAAGAACGAGCCCGCGCGCGGCTTCGTCGGCGGCTACGAGATGGAGACGCTGTCGCTCGGCGTGCCGTTCATGGCTGCCTTCCTCGACCCGGGCGGCTGGGGAAGGAGCTTCACCAGCGCGATGGACGGCTATGAGCGGATGGCGGGGATGTGGCTGGTCGGCGAGGACATGCCGCAGGAGACCAATCGCGTCACGCTGCACCATTCGGTCAAGGACCAGTACGGCCTGCCGGTGGCGAACGTGCATTACGACGACCATCCGAACGACCGCGCGATGCGCGCGCACGGCTACGCGCAGGGCTCGAAGGTGTACGAGGCGGTGGGCGCGACCCGGGTGTTCCACACCACGCCCTATCCCAGCACGCACAATCTCGGCACCAACCGCATGAGCGAGCGGCCGCGCGACGGCGTGGTGAACAAGTGGGGGCAGGCGCACGAGGTGAAGAACCTGTTCGTCTCCGACGGCAGCCAGTTCACCACCGGGGCGGCGTGCAACCCGACGCTGACCATCGTCGCGCTGGCGCTGCGCCAGGCCGACTTCATCGCCGACCAGATGGGCAAGCGCGAGATCTGAGCGGCGGC
>JADYYZ010000129.1 GCA_020853405.1 Acetobacteraceae bacterium | reverse complement strand
CGCTGCGGCGCGCAGCACGCCCGGCCGTTGCCTTGCCGCAATCATGCCGGCACCATGGGGCGGCCGCGCGGCCGGTGAGGGCATCCGTGCGGCATGGGCGCGAGAAGGGGGTGGAATGCGGCGCGCGGTCATGCTGGTGGCGGTGCTGGCCTCGGCCGCCTGTGCGCCGACGCCGTTGCCGCCCGCCGACGGCAGCGGCTGGGTCCGCCTGCCGCCCGAGGCAGGCAGCGGCGTTCTGTTCGACCCGGACCGCATCGCCAGCCTGACGATCGCGGCAACGCTCACCGCACCATCGCGCCAGGAGGGAGACCCGGTTGCCCAGGCCCGGGCGCTCGGCTGGTACGAGTTCGCAACCGTGGCATTGAACGCACCGCGCTGGGCGGGCCTCGACCCGCTGGCCGTGCTGCTGCTGCGCGAGGGGCGCACCGAGTTGCGCGCTGCCTACGGGATCAGACAGGACGCGCCGGCGCAGCTGGTGCTCGACAGTTTCTTCATGGCGGCGGCGGCGCTCTCGGTCGGCGACCGCGCGGGCGCGGTGCGCAGTTTCCCGCCCGGCATCCTGACCATCCCGGGTGAGACCATGCTCGCCCGCCTTGCCGCGCCGCCCTCGCTGCCGCGGGTTGCCCAGGCAAGCGCGTTCGCAGGCGTTGCGGTGAACCGGTTCGGCAGCGGCGGCGTGGTTCGCACGGGAGCACTGGCGCGATGAGGAGAACGCTGTCGTGCCTTGCCATGCTGGTGCTGGCCGGCTGCGCCGCCGACCGGGCACCGCCGGCGCCTGAAATGGCCTCGCCCTACTGCCCCGATCCGCCGGCAATTGTGGTCAACGCGCAGGGCGTGCTGCTGGTGCCCCCCATCCTGGCCGGCGGCGCGGTGGACTGGCAGACCGCCTTCGCAACCCAGGCGCAGTTCGGTATCGCCCAGCCGGCGAGGCTTGCCGGAAGATGGCCGGAAACGGCGCAGGGCCTGGCCCGGCTGGTCATGCTGGGAAACGCCTTCGCCAGGGATTTCCGCTTCCAGACCCTGCCCTCGTTCGGCACGTTCTCGATGCAGCAGGGGGTGCTGGCGCTCCGGGCAAGCCTCGGCATTCCGGCCAGCCTTGCGGATGGCGACTTGGCCTCGGTCTTGCTGCATACCGAGTGCGCGCTGTGGCGCGGCGACCGGGTGGCGGCACAGGCGGCGCTTGCGCGGGTGGCCTCGGCCGCCGACGCGCTGGACCGCATCGCGCCCCGCGACAACCAGGCGCCTCGCATCCCATCGGCCACCCAGGCGGCTGCTTCCCAGGCAGCGCGGGCGATGCAGCTGCAGGATCAGCGGCGGCGGCCGTGATGGCACGCGCAAGGCACGCCGGGTGGCGCCGGGGCGGGTTCCGCCAAACCGGAATTCCGCGCTATGCTGGGTCGGCGAAATCACGGATGGGTCCCATGATCAGGACGGCGGCCGGCCTCGGTCTCGCTCTGCTGCTGGCTGGGTGCGCCGCCGACCGCCCGCCACCGGTCGAGGCGCGGGCCCCTGCCTACTGCCCGAACCCGCCGGCGGTGCCCGTGAACGCGCAGGGCCTGGTGCTGCCGCCACCGATCCTTCGCGACAACGCCGTCGATTGGGAATCCACGTATGCCTACCGGCTGGAATTCTCGCTGGCCTCGCCGCGCACGCTCGCCGGCAAGGGGCCCGAGACCGCGCGCGATCTCGCCTGGCTTGCGATGGTCGGCAACAGTTTCGACCGCAACCTGCGTTTCCAGACCCTGGCCGCGCAAGGCACCCTGATGGTGCGCACCGGCGTGTGGTCGATGCGGCAGTGGCTCGGGGTCGCGCCCGAGGTGTTGACGCCGCAGCTGGTGGGCGCGCTGCTGGCGACCGAGTGCGCGTTGTGGGGGGCCGATCGCGCCGCCGCGCGCACTGCGCTGGCCAAGGTCGCGGGCGCGCCCGATGCGCTGGACCGGGTCGCCCCCGCCGATGGCAGGTCGCCGCCGCCGGTACCGCGCGAGGTCGCCGCCGCGGCCGCCATCGCCGCCAAGGCGATCCGCAGCCAGGGCATGACGGACGGCCCCTTTATCCGCCTGGGCCGCGCCGGGTTCTGATATCATCGGTCAAGCGCTTTGACCGATGATATCAGTCTTGGCTGGTCCTCATTGCCTGGCCCTCAATCGCCGGGCGCCGCCTCCGGCAGCTTGGCTCGCCGCACCAGCGGCGGGCGGCATTCGCGGCCACGGCATGAGTCAAAGCCTCATGCCGGCCGAATGACGCCCGCGGCTACTCGGCGGCGCGGCCGAAATAGGCGCGCTCGGGCGCGCCGAGCTGCGTCTCGTAGATCGAGCCCTGGCGCTTCGGCGGCGGCAGCGGCATGCGCACCGGCACCGGCGAAAGCCGCGGCACGATGGTGGGGCCGGCGCCCGACAGGCGCCGCGACTCGAACTCGGGGAAATCCTTCACGCCTGCCAGCGGCCAGGCATCGGCCGCCGCGACCTCGTACAGCAGCAGGTTGCGCGGCCGGTCCGATACGTTCTGCGCGCTGCCGTGCAGTGTGCGCACGTGATGGAAACTCATCGCGCCCGCCGGGCCGACGCAGGGCAGCGCTGCCTTGATCTCGGCCATGATCTCCTTGGGGTCGATCGAGCCGCAGAAGAATCCCTCGTCGTCGTGGTGGCTCCAGACCGGGCCCTTGTGGGTGCCGGGGGTGCACAGCAGCGGCCCGTTCTCCAGGCTGGTGTCGTCCAGCAGCACGCCGATCGCCAGGATGTCGTCGTTGGTGTGGGGGTAGAACGCCCAGTCCTGATGCCATTCCACCGGCGAGCCGTATTTCGCCGACTTCATGTTCAGTTTCGAGCCGTGCAGGCGAACGTCGCGCCCGACCAGCGCCTTGCAGATCCCGACCACCTTCTCGCTGCGCACCAGGCGGTCGAACAGCGGGTGAACCTTGTGCGGGGTCTTGATGCGGCGCACCTTCGGCTCGGCCCGCGTATGGCCGGGTTCGAGGTCGTAGACATCGTTGTGGGTTTCGATGCTGGCGGCACCTGCCACGATCTCGGCAATCACCGCACGCAGCTCGGCGAGCTCGGCCTTGCCCAGTACGTCGGGCACGATCACGAAGCCGTCGCGATTATAGGCGTCGATCGTCGCCTGGCTGGTCATGTGCGGATGTTCCCCTGCCGGGATCGGCGTTGTTGCGGTCCGGGCATGCTAGCGCCGCGACCCGGCAGCGCCAAGGCCAGGGCGGATCGACGCCGGCCTGCG
>JADYYZ010000128.1 GCA_020853405.1 Acetobacteraceae bacterium | reverse complement strand
TGACCGGCCATGGCGGCGCGCTGCGCGGCTGGCGCAGCCACCGGTTGCACGTGCGACAGAAGCGGCTTTCCGTGGTCGTGCTGTTCAACCACCTGGCCGATGCGCATGCCGCCGCCCTCGACATCCTCGCCGCGGCGCTCGATGCGCCACGGGCGGACGGCGCGGCCGACCTGCCGCGGCCCGCCTGGCTCGGCGCCTATGCCGACCCCGAGACCGGCCTCGTGGCACGGGTCGCCACCGCCGGCAGGGGCAGGGTGCGGCTCCGTTTCGGCCACATCCCCGAACTCCTGACGCTCGTCGCCGACGGCACCGCCGGCAACGGCCGGACGCGGCTTGCGCCCGAGGGCGCGGGGCTTCGCATGGACCGCCCGCAGGAGAATTTTTCGACCATCCTCGCGCCGCTCGGCGGCGCGGCATCGCCGGGCGGCCTCGCTGGCCGCTACCGGTCGGACGAGCTCGACGCGGAGCTCGAGATCGTCGATGCGGGCGGGGCGCTCCATGGCGGCTTCTCCGGCTTCCTTGGCCAGGGTCGCATGGAGCTGCTGGAGCCGGCCGGCCCCGACCATTGGCTGCTGCCCTGCCCGCGCGCGCTCGACCACACGCCGCCCGGCGACTGGACGCTTGCCTTCGCGCCGGACCGCGCTTCGGTCGAGGTCGGCTGCTGGCTGGCGCGGCGGCTGCCGTACCGAAGGCTGTGACCGGGCGCTACGCGACCTCGCAGATGTCGGCCATCACCAGCATGTAGATGCGCACCATGTCGAGGAAGTCGGGAATGTCGACGCGCTCGTCCGGCATCGTGTTGTACCGCCCGCCCGGCCCGCAGACCACGCCCTCCATGCCGAGCTCGGCCCAGAAATGGCCGGCATCGGTGCCGTAGAAGCCAGGCGGGGTGATCGCACCGGTCGGCTGGTCCTGGCCGCGCACCGCCCGATAGGCGGCATTCAGGCTTCGCACGATGCGGGCGTTGCGATCGACGCGGAACGCCGGCATGGCCGGCCTGCCTTCGCGGTTCTCAGGCCAGACCCGCGCCTTCAGGCCGGGAAAGCGCGCCTCGAGCTCGTCGAGTGCGCGGCGGATGTCGCCGATCGCATGCGCTTCGGTCTGGCCAGGCCCGTAGCGGCCCGAACCCTTGATCCGCACGAAGTCGGAAACCTGCGGCGGGCGCCATTCATGCAGCTCGCGCCCCAGCGCCCCGTGCACCACGCCGACATGCACCCGGTTGATGCCGCGGTGGTCGTCATCCGGCGCGTCGGAGAATTTCAGCCCGTTCAGGCGCGGGATCAGGTCGCACGCAGCGGTGATCGCATCGACCGCCGCCTCGCGCTTGCTCATGTGCCGCGTGATCCCTTCGAGCTCGATGATGAAGGTGAAGGCGGCAGCGTGCATGGTGATCGCCTGCAGGTCGGACGGCTCGCTGTTGACGAAATAGTCGGCGCGCACGCCCTGGCGGATCGCCGCGAGCGTGCCGACGCCGCCCTGCAGCTCGCCGACCACGAAGGTCAGGATGACATCGCCCTTCAGCCGTACGCCGGCATCGATCAGCGTCTTGGTCGCGCAGAAACAGGCGGCATCGCCCGCCTTCATGTTCGAGACCCCGATGCCGTAGATGAACTTCTCGTCCACCACGCCGCCCCAGGGATCGACCGTCCAGCCCTCGCTCACCGGGTTGGTGTCGAGATGGCCGTTGAACAGCAGGCTCTTGCCGCCGCCGGTGCCGCGCCAGGTGCCGATCGCGTTCACCCGCGTTCCTTCCACCGGCAGCAGCACCGATTGCAGCCCCAGTTTCTGCATCTCGTTGTGCATGTGCTCGGCCAGCACGCGCTCGCCCGGCGTCTCGCTGTAGCTCTTGTGGCGGACCATGTCGGCGGCGATCGCCAGGCACGATTTCGCATCGAGGTTGCGGGCAAGGCTCAGCACGTCGGTCATGGCGTCGCTCCGTTGTCGGTCCCGGCAAGCGTGGGCACGGCGTCGAGCAGGGTGCGGGTGTAGGGATCGCGCGCGGGCAGCATCGCCTCCTCGGTTGCGAACAGATCCACCAGCAGCCCGTGCTGCATCACCGCGATCCGGTGCGCGAGCTGGCGCACCAGGTTGAGGTCGTGCGTGATGAAGAGGCAGGCGGTGCCGGTTTCGCGCTGCAGCGCGATCAGCAGCTCGGCGACCGATGCCTGCACCGATACGTCGAGCGAGGAGGTGATCTCGTCGCAGATCACCAGCCGCGGCTCGGCGGCGAAGGCGCGCGCGATCGCCACGCGCTGCTTCTCGCCACCCGAGAGCTGGTGCGGGTAGCGCGCTGCGAATTCCCCCGGCAGCCGCACCCGGGCAAGCAGTTCGGAAATGCGCGCGGCGATCCGATCGCGCGGCACCGTGCCGTAGAGTTTCAGCGGGCGCGACAGGATGCCCGCCACCGTCTGGCGCGGATTCAGCGACGCATCGGGGTGCTGGAACACGATCTGCACCGCCCGGCGATAGGCGCGGTCGAAGGCAGGGCGGCGCGCGAAGTGCCTGCCCGCGAACGCGACGCTGCCGGAAAAATCCTGCAGCCCGGCCAGCACCTTGGCGATGGTCGATTTGCCGGAGCCGGATTCGCCGACGATCCCGACCAGCTCGCCCGGCCGCACATCGAACGAGACGTTCCTCGCGCCGTGCACCACGGGCTGGCCCGGCCGCAAAAGCCGCTTCAGCGCCGACTGCTCGCCGTAGCGGACCGAGACGCCGGACAGGTCCAGCAGCGGAGCCGCCGCCCGGTCGGGCGGCGGCAGTGCAAGGCGCCGCGCAGGGTCGGGCACGGCCGCGAGCAAGGCCCGCGTGTAGGCCTGCCTTGGTGCGCGGAACACCTCGCTGCACGGACCGCGCTCGACGATCTCGCCCTGGTGGATCACCGCCACCTCGTGCGCGATCCGCGACACGAGGCCGAGGTCGTGCGAGATATAGAGGGCGGCAACGCCGGACTCCTCGCGCAGCGTGGTGAACAGATCGAGGATCTGGCGCGCGGTCACGATATCGAGCGCGGTCGTCGGCTCGTCAAAGATGATCAGGTCGGGGTTGCAGGCGATGGCAGTCGCGATCACCACCCGCTGCTTCTCGCCACCCGATGCCTGGTGCGGGTAGCGGCGCATCATCGCGGCCGGGTCGCGGATGCCGGTGCGGGCCAGCAGCAGGGTGCCTTCCTGCAACGCCGCGGCGGCGGAAAGCCCGCGATGGCGGATCAGCACCTCGCCCAGCTGGTCGCCCAGCCGCATCGTCGGGTTCAGCGAGGTCGAGGGATCCTGGAACACCATGCTGATCCTGGCGCCGCGGATCTCCAGGATCTGGCGCGGCGTCATCGCGCGCAGGTCCTCGCCCGCCAGCAGGATCGAGCCTGCCAGTTCCTCGGCGTTCGCCGGCAGGTAGCGCATGATCGCCCAGGCCAGCGAGGTCTTGCCCGACCCCGATTCCCCCACCAGCCCGAGCGTGCGGCCACGCGGGATCGAAAGCTCGATCGATTTCAGCGCATCGAACGGCCCGGCCGCGGTGCGGTAGCGCAGCGAGTAGCCGGCGATCTCGAGGGCGGGCCGGCTCACCGCTGGCGCCGGCGCGGATCGAAACTGTCGCGCAGCGCGTCGCCGAACAGGTTGAAGCCAAGGGCCGCCAGCGCGATCGCCACCCCGGGCACGGCGACACACCAGGGATTGCGGAACATGAACTGCCGTGCTTCCGCGATCATCAGGCCCCATTCGGTGCTGGGCGGCTGCGCGCCGAGGCCAAGGAAGCCCAGCGTGGCGCCGATCATCACCGCGAACGAGACGCGGATGGTGGCTTCCACCACGATCGGGCCGACCGCGTTCGGGATCACCTCGCGCCCGATGATCCAGGCCCAGGATTCGCCGCGCGCGATCGCCGCCAGCACGTATTCGCGGGTACGGATCGACAGTACGGCGCTGCGCGCGATACGTGCCATGCCCGGCGTGAAGGCGACCGCGACCGCGAGCATGGCGTGGCCGATGCCGGCGCCCAGCACGGTCACGATCAGCAGCGTGAACAGCAGGTCGGGCACCGCCAGCAGCCCATCGAGCACGCGCATGATCACACTGTCGATCCAGCCGCCGATGACGCCGGCGCTGACCCCGATGGCGCTGCCGGCCAGCACGCCGAGCAGGGTCGCGCCCAGGCCGAAGGCGATGGTGCTGCGCGCGCCGTGCAGCAGCCGCGACAGCAGGTCGCGGCCGAACTGGTCGGTGCCGAGCAGATGCACGAGCGAGGGCCCCTGCAGCCGTGCGCGCGGATGGAACACCTGGGGATCGAACGGCGCCAGCAGCGGCCCGACCAGCATCGCCGTGCCCACGACCAGCAGCAGCAGCCCGCCGGCGACCCCGGGCGGGCTCCTCAGCAGCTCACGCATAGCGCACGCGCGGGTCGATCGCCGCGATCACCAGGTCGGAGACCAGGTTGGACAGCGCATAGACCATCGCCAGCACCAGCGTGATGCCCTGGATCACCGGCAGGTCGCGGTTCTCCAGCGCGTAGATCAGCAGACGGCCGAGGCCAGGCCAGGCAAAGATCTCCTCGACCACGATGATGCCGCCGAGCAGATAGCCGACATCGAGCGAGATCACCGCGATCGTGGGCGAAAGCGCGTTGGGCAGCGCGTGCCGGCGCAGCACCACACGCTCGACAAGGCCCTTGAGCCGGGCTGCGCGCACATAGTCGCTGGCCAGAACGTCGGCCATCTCGCTTCGCGTCTGGCGCGCGATGTGGGCGGTCAGCACCAGGCTGAGGGTGGCGGCCGGCAGGATCACGTGGCCGACGAAGCCGCGGAAATTCTCGGCCGGAGGCACGAAGCCGCCGGCCGGGAAGATGCCGCTGTCGGGGCCGGCCAGGAACACGATCAGCAGCGTCGCGCTGACGAACTCCGGCATCGCGGTGCCGATATAGGCGACGATGCCGATCGCGAGGTCGGCAAGCGTGCCACGCTTCACCGCCGCGGCGATGCCCATCGGAATCGCGATCAGGGTCACGCTGACCAGCGCGGTCACCGCGAGCATGGCGGAGTTCGCAAACGCAGTCGCGATCAGCCCGGCGACCGGCTGCGACAGCCTGAGCGACATGCCCCAGTCGCCGTGCAGGATGCCGGCGAGCCAGTCGAGATACTGCGCGGTCCAGGGCCGGTCGAGGCCGAGCCGCTCCTCGAGTGCCGCCAGCTGGTCGGGGGTCGCGTACTCGCCGAGGATCATCACCGCCGCGTTGCCGGGCAG
>JADYYZ010000127.1 GCA_020853405.1 Acetobacteraceae bacterium | reverse complement strand
TCGGCCAGCCAGCCAGTACGGCATCAAGCTCGGCCCGGATGTCGGCGGCAAGGCCAGGAAACACCTCGTCGGCACGCGCCTCGGCGCGGCGGAACAGCGGCCCCCAGCCGGCCGGGCCGAGGGCATTGGCCCGCGCCAGCGCGAAGTCGGCACCGGCCAGATGCAGCCGGGCCAGCGCCTCGCCCAGCGGCGCGAGATGTTCCGGACGGACCCTTCGCGGCCACTGCCCGGCAAGGAAGGTGGCGATCGCGGCCGGGCGGCCGCACAGGGTGCGCAGCGCCTCGCCGTCACGCCCGCGCACCGGCAGCGGCACCGGCAGGCCCTTGGCGGCGAGATGCTCCATCAGGCCAAGGAAATAGGGGAGCTCGCCGGGGTCGACGCGCTTCTCGTAGAGCGTCAGCACGAACTGGCGCGGGCCGCCGCCCGCTTCCGGGTCGCCGCCATCGGTCTGCAGCAGGTAGTTGCTGTTCTCGACCCCCTCGGCGATGCCCTTGCATGACAGCGCCCTGCCGATCGCGTAGGCGTCGAGGAAGCAGGCCAGCGCCTCGTCGGAGACCTCGGTGTAGACCGCCATCAGGGGCTCAGCATCACGCCCAAAGCGAGGCCGGCAGGCGGAAGGTGATGTCCTCGCGGGTGACGGCCACATCCTCGACCGCAACCGTGAAGCGCAGGCGCAGCCAGGCGATGGTCTCCTCGACCAGCACTTCCGGGGCGCTGGCGCCGGCGCTGAGGCCGAGCGTGCCGACGCCCGCCAGATCGACCCCCGCGAGCTCGCCGGCGCGGCGGATCAGCACCGCGCGCGGCGCGCCCGCGCGCAGCGCGACTTCGCGCAGCCTGAGCGAGTTCGAACTGTTCGGCGCACCGATCACCACCACCAGGTCCGAGCGCGCGGCGATCGCCTTCACCGCGGCCTGGCGGTTGGTGGTGGCATAGCAGATGTCCTCGCGCTTCGGCCCCTCGATGCCCGGGAAGCGGCGCTGCAGCACGGCGACGATCTCGGCGGTGTCGTCGACCGACAGCGTGGTCTGGGTGGCGAATGCGAGGTTGGCGGGGTCGGCCGGTTCGAAGGCGCGCGCCTGGACAGCATCCTCGATCAGCGTCACCGCGCCGGGCGGCAGCTGGCCCATGGTGCCGATCACCTCGACATGGCCGGCATGGCCGATCAGCAGCACGTGCCGGCCGCGCGCGTGGTGGCGGGCCGCCTCGCGGTGCACCTTGGTGACCAGCGGGCAGGTCGCATCGAGCGCCATCAGGTTGCGTGCCTTCGCCTCGATCGGCACCGATTTCGGCACGCCGTGCGCCGAGAACACCACATGCGCGCCCGCCGGCACGTCGGCCAGCTCCTCGATGAAGATGGCGCCCTTGGCCTCCAGGCTTTCGACCACGAAGCGGTTGTGCACGATCTCGTGGCGCACATAGATCGGCGCGCCGTACCGGGCCAGCGCCTCCTCGACGACCTTGATCGCGCGGTCGACGCCGGCGCAGAAGCCGCGCGGGCCGGCGAGCAACAGATGGAGGGGCGGCCTGCCTGGCGGCGGCGCATTGCGCATGGTGGCGTTCACGTGGTGGCGTTCACGTTGTGGCGTTCATGGGCGGGGGCCTGTAGCGTGTGGGTGCGACGCACTATGGCGGTCCCGCACCCGGCCGCAAAGGGTGCCGCCGCCCCAGCCCCGAGGAGCCGATGGCCGACGCTCTGCCCAGGATCGCCCGCAAGGGCACCGATGACCTGCCGGCGACCGCCGGCAAGACCCGCCCCGTTGCAGCGCCCCGCCGGCACGCGCAACGGAACGCCCGCTGATGGCCTGGCGCCCGAACGCCTGGATCCCGGCCGCCCGGCTGGCGCTGGCGCTGCTGCTCGCCCCGGCGCTTGCCGCCTGCTCGCGCGAGTCGGCCGACCCACGCGGCAGCCGCGGCCAGGCGCCGGTTCGCATCGTGCAGCGCGCCGACTGCCCGCATGTCGGGCTGCTCGCCGACGCCGCCGACCTGACGCGGTTCCGCCAAGGCGGCGGCGAGGACCTGACCGACATGATCATGGATGCCAAGGTGGTGGGCGTTTCGGGCAGTTGCGACCTTTCCCGGCGGGCGACGAATGTCGATCTCGCGATCACCATCCAGGCCACCCGCGGACCGGCGTCGGGCACCCGGGTGCTCGACGTGCCGTATTTCGTGGCGGTGACCGACCAGTCGGGCCAGGTGCTGGACAAGCAGGTGTTCCAGGCGCGGTTCGAGTTTCCGCCCAACCGCACCACCGCACGCCTGACCGGCGAGGAGATACGGCTCGTGCTGCCCACCGGCGAGGGTGTGCGCGGGCGTGACTTCGCGGTCAGTGTCGGCCTGCAGGTCGACGAAAAGGAGCTTGCGTTCAACCGCCGGCGCGGCCCCAGATAGACCGCCCGCCCGGAACGACACAGCTGGGCAGAGTTCGGCCGCGGGCGGGAAAAATCGCGACCCGGCGCCGGCCACGCCGCCGTTGCATAGCCGGTCCGGGCTTGCAATACGGCAGCCCTTCGGCCATATCGGCCCACCCGGAAAGCCGCGGCGGCCCCCTGTTCGGAACAGGGCGGGGGGCCGCCGTTGTGCTATGCTGTTGCCCAGTTCCCAGATGGAGGCCGACGTGCCCCGAACGACGCCGCTCGAGAAGATCCGCAATATCGGCATCACCGCGCATATCGACGCGGGCAAGACCACCACGACCGAGCGGATCCTCTACTACACCGGCGTCAGCCACAAGGCCGGCGAGGTGCACGACGGCAACACCACCACCGACTACATGGACCAGGAGCGCGAGCGCGGCATCACCATCACCTCGGCCGCGGTCACCTGCGAGTGGAAGGACCACCGCATCAACATCATCGACACGCCGGGCCACATCGACTTCAACATCGAGGTGAACCGCAGCTTGCGCGTGCTCGATGGCGCGGTGTTCATCATCGAGGGCGTCGCCGGGGTGCAGCCGCAGAGCGAGACCAACTGGCGGCTCGCCGACCGCTACAACGTCCCGCGCCTCGTCTACATCAACAAGATGGACCGCACCGGCGCCGATTTCTATCGCGCGGTGCAGACGCTCAAGGACAAGCTCGGCATCGTGCCGCTGGAACTGCAGCTGCCGATCGGCACCGAGGACCAGTTCGTCGGCCTGGTCGACCTTGTCGAAATGAAGGCGGTGGTGTGGGAAGGCGGCGAGCTCGGGGCCAAGTTCCACGACGCGCCGATCCCCGACGAGCTGAAGGCCAAGGCGGCGGAGTATCGCCAGGCGCTGCTGGATACCGCGCTCTCGCTCGACGACGCCGCGATGGAGGAATATTTCGAGAAGGGCGACGTCGCGGTCGCCACCCTGAAGCGTTGCATCAAGAAGGGCACGATCGGCGGCACCTTCCGCCCTGTGCTGTGCGGCACGTCGTTCAAGAACAAGGGCGTGCAGACGCTGCTGGATGCCGTTCTCGACTATCTGCCAAGCCCGATGGACGTGCCGGGTATCAAGGTCGCTGCCGAGGAGGGCGAGGACGAGAACGCCGAGCGCCGCCGCGTCGCCGTCGATGACGACGCGCCGTTCGCCGGCCTCGCCTTCAAGATCATCAACGACAAGTACGGCACGCTGACCTTCGTGCGCGTCTATTCCGGCAAGCTCGCGTCCGGCGACATGGTGCTGAACACCACCAAGGGCCACAAGGAACGCATCGGGCGCATGTTCCAGATGCACGCCGACAAGCGCGCCGAGATCAAGGAGGTCTATGCCGGCGACATCGTCGCCTTCGTCGGGCTGAAGGATACCGGCACCGGCGACACCCTGGCCGCGCAGGGCGACCCGGTGGTGCTGGAGCGCATGGCCTTCCCGGTGCCGGTGATCGACGTCTCGGTCGAGCCCAAGACCAAGGAAGCGGTCGAGAAGATGACGCTGGCGTTGCAGAAACTCGCGGGCGAGGACCCATCCTTGCGGCTTCGCACCGACCAGGAAAGCGGCCAGACCATCCTCTCCGGCATGGGCGAGCTGCATCTGGAAATCATCGTCGATCGGCTGCGGCGCGAGTATGGCGTCGATGCCGCGGTCGGTGCCCCGCAGGTCGCCTACCGCGAGACCATCTCGCGCCCGCACACCGAGACCTATACCCACAAGAAGCAGTCGGGCGGGTCCGGCCAGTACGCCGAGGTGAAGGTCGCGTTCGAGCCGCTGGAGCGCAACGGCGGCATCGTGTTCGAGAACAAGGTCGTCGGCGGCTCGGTGCCGAAGGAGTACATCCCGGCGGTCGACAAGGGCATCAAGGCCCAGTCCACCACCGGCGTGCTGGCCGGCTTCCCGACCGTCGACTTCAAGTTCACCCTGCTCGACGGAAAATACCACGACGTCGACTCCTCGGCGCTGGCGTTCGAGATCGCCGCCAAGGCGTGCTTCCGCGAAGGCATGAAGAAGGCGGCGCCGGTGATTCTCGAGCCGATCATGGACGTCGAGGTGACCACCCCGCCCGACCATGTCGGCGACGTGGTGGGCGACCTGAACCGCCGGCGCGGCATGATCCAGAACCAGGAGATGGCGGCCACCAGCGTGGTGGTGCGCGCGCATGTTCCGCTGAAGGAGATGTTCGGCTACATTTCCGACCTGAGGAGCATGACCAAGGGGCGCGCCAGCTTCACCATGCAGTTCCACCACTATGACCCGGTGCCCCGCAACATCGCCGACGAGATCATGGCAAAGAGCGCATGAGGGTCTTTTGACCACCGGGGCGATCTGCTGATGACCCGGCTTCGCTGGCAGCGGGGCCGCACGGAAGACGGGAGCGGGGATCGCGCTCTCGAATGGATCGGATGTGACGACGCGGGCGAGGCCATCGCCCGCGTCGTTCTGCTTCAGGGGCCGATGTGGACCGGCTGGCGGCTCTATCGCGCCGTGGCGCTCGACGATGAAGCCCGTGTGGTGCGGCTGCTGCCCAGCACCCCTCCCGAGGGCGAGAACTGGCTGGCGGTGATCGGCACGCAGGTGGTCGGCCGCGCCACGCTGCCGCTGACCGCGGTGCGCCGGGCCGAAGCCGCCCTGACCGGATAGTTCCCTTGCCGGATCGGCCGGGGCGTGCGCCCCTCCGCCGCCGGCCCCTCGCCCTCGATCGCTAGAACACCAGCAGCCTGATATCGTGGCGGGACAGCACGTCCGACCCCGCCCCGGTGATGACGCTGGTCCGGCCGAGCGTCATCGCTGTGCCCGACGAACTGTCCATCACGATCATGTGCAGGAACATCACCATGTTCGGCACCAGAACGAACGGGTTGGCCGCATAGCACATCGGCGGGTCCATCCAGCTCGGCGTGAATCGCGCGCCCAGCGAATAGCCACAGGCGTTCAGGCGGTGCTCCGCGAGCCCGGCGGCATCCAGCACGCGCGCGTGCGCGGCGAACACATCGCCCGCGGTGCGGCCGGGACGAAGCTCCGCCTCGCAGGCGAGCAGGGCGTCGTGGCAGGCGGCGTGCAGCGCGCGATGGCGGGGCGTGGCCCGGCCGACACACAAGGTGCGCATCAGCGCGCTATGGTAGCGGCGGAAACTGCCGGCGAATTCCAGCGTGATCTGGTCCTCGGCATCCAGGCGCCGCCGGCCGGACTTGTAGCGGCACAGCAGCGCATCGCTGCCCGAACCGATGATGAATTCGTTGCCCGGATAGTCACCGCCGCCCTTGAACACCGCGCCTTGCATCGCCGCCAGGATGCCGCCCTCGTCGGCGCCGGGACCGACCAGCTCGGTTGCCGCGTCGAGGGCATCGTCGGCCAGTTCGGCGGCACGGCGCACACAGGCGAGCTCCGCCTCCGACTTCACCGCGCGCAAGGCTTCGATCACGCCGTCGAAGGTGATCAGCCCACAGAAATCGCGCAACGCCTGGTGCACTGCGCGGCCATTGGCGTGCGTCAGCCCCTGTGTCGCGGTCTCGATGCCCAGGCGCGTGCGCCGCGCGCCCAGGCTTTCCAGCATCGCGCGCAGCTGCTCGCCCGGGCTGGCATCGGCACTGTCGGTCCAGACGCGGATATCCTCGATGATCGAAGTGTGGCGCGCCTGGCGCAGGTCGGCCGAGCGGGTCAGCAGCGCAAGCCGGCCGTCGGCGCCGAGATAGAGGCACTGGAAGAAGCAGAAGCCGAACGTGTCGTAGCCGGTGAGCCAATAATGACTTTCCGGTGCGAACAGCAGCGCGCCATCCAGCTTGCGCGCCGTGAGTTCGGCAGCAGCACGCGCGATCCGGGAGTCGTACTCGGCGCGGGGGAAGTGAAAGGGCATCGGCTGTTCAGTCCCGGCATCGGATGGATCGGCTCGAGGGTGAATCGTCCTGGCCGCGAAGTCCAGGTGTTGCGGATGCGACCCCGACGAGCCTCTCGAGAGGCTCGAGCCTGCTGCCGAAAACGTGGCCGCTGATGAAGGCCGCCAAGTGCCGCTCAGGTTGATCGTGGCTGTCGTAGGGGAAGCGTCTGGCGGTCGCCTCGTTGATGGGCCGGCGCATCGGCTCGAGCGGAGCGTCTGTCCAGGGATGCGTCGGCTTCGTGGTGCGGTGCTCGATGTCTGCCCCGCCGCCATGGCGTGTTGCGGAGCGGTTCGACGAAGGTGAACGTCGAAGTGCGGCAGTCGGCCGCTGCCGCGGCGCGCTCCGGCGCGCCCGCGTCGCCTCTCGCACCCACGCCAGAACCCCGACCGATGCCTTCCACGTCGCCGGCCACGGGCACGCCGAACACTACTCGTGGAAGGGCGCCATCCTCCACCAGCAGCACCGCGCAACCCGTTCCATGCATCCGCTAGGGCGGGTGCCAGCGGGTGCCAGGCGGCAGCGTCAGCACCAGCTCCAGCGTCATCAGGATGGGATTGTCGCCGCGCACCAGTGGCCCCTCGGACAGCGCCCCGGTCAGATCGACCAGCGCAACCGCGAGGCGGCTCTCCCGCCCCGCGGCTTCGTCGCACCGCAGGTCGGCTTCGGTGACGAACAGCTCGGTCGCGAAGGGCTCCGTCGCGGTTCCGTCGGCGAAGCGCGCGCCGATGATGCTGCCGACGCCTCCGGGCACACCTGCGCGGCGGAAACCGGTGGCCCGCCCGACCGCCTCCAGGGCCAGCGTGATGTCCTGGTTCGGGCGCAGGCGGATCGCCAGGGCATTGGAGGCGGGCGGCGCGGCTTCGATCGCGACCGGTTCGAACAGGTGGAACCCGGTCTCGGCGTCCGCGACCACCTCGAAGCGCGCGCCGAAGATCACCGCGCCCGAAGCACGGATCGGCGCAGCGATCACGCTGGCCTCGGGCAGTACGTGGCCGCCGCTTCGCCTGCCGTCGGCCTCGGCCCAGATGCCATGGCAGTGGAAGAATTTACCGCCGTCGCGCCAGCCGACAGTGACGCAACCGGTCTTCCAGCGCGTGGCTCCCTCCGGATGGAACGGGGCGCTGTACCAGGCGGCGTGCGCGCGATCCGGAGACAGGGCAGGCATCACGTAGCCGAACGGGCCAAGCGCGCCGCCGGAAAGCGACAGGCAGGCGCCATCCGCGCCGTGGCGGTGCACCACGTCATGCAGCGCGTCCAGCAGCGGCACGCCGACGGGAAGTGCTGCCTCAACCGGCACCGCCCGTACCGGCACCACCACCGCGCGCTCGGCCGGCGCGGGCCCAGGCTGCAGGATGCGCCGCATCAGGCCGCCGGCCTGGCGAGATCGCCGCGTGCGAACAGCTCGTCGCGCACCAGGCGCTTGGGCACCTTGCCGTAACCCGATTTCGGCAGCGCCTCCCAGAACACCACGCGGCGCGGCAGTTTGTAGCGGGCGATCTTCGGCTCCAGCCACGCCAGCAGCCCCGCTTCGTTCACCCGCGCGCCGTCGCGCGGCACGCACACCGCGACACCCACCTCGCCCCATTTCGGATCGGGCACACCCAGCACCGCGACCTCGGCGATGTCGGGATGCGCCAGGATCTTCTCCTCGATCTCGCGCGGATAGATGTTCGATCCGCCGGAAATGTACATGTCGGAGGCGCGGCCGGTGATGTAGACGAACCCGTGCGGATCCATATGGCCGAGATCGCCGGTGCGGAACCAGCCGTCGCGGAAACTCGCTTCGTTGGCCGCATCGTTGTCGAAATAGCCGGCGAACACGGCGGGCCCGATCACGCAGATTTCCCCGGTCTCGCCGGGCGCCAGCTCGCGGCCTTCGCCATCCTGGATCGACACCTGCATGCCGGTGCGCGCGAAGCCGCAACTGCCTGCCAGCGCCCAGTCGTCGCCGGCCTCGTGCAGCCGGGGTGGCAGCACCGTGATGTTGCCGGTCACCTCGCCCAGGCCGAAATACTGCACCACCACCTTGCCGAGCTTCGCCAGGATGAGTTTCTGATCCTCGCGATACATCGGCGCCCCGGCGTAAATGACGTAGCGCAGGCTGGAATGGTCGTGCCGGTCGACGGACGGATCCTCGGCAAGCATCTTCAGGATGGTCGGCACGGTGAACATGTTGCTCACCCGATGCCGGGCCACCAGGCGCCAGGCCTCGTCGATATCGAACCGCTCGGTCGCCGGCAGTACCGAGACCGCCCCGCGCGCCACCTGCGCAAGCAGGTGCACGCCGGCGCCGTGCGACAGCGGTGCCACCACCAGCGAGGCATCCGCCTCGGTCGTGCCGGGCATCAGGTCGCACAGGTGGTTCGTGATCACGAACGCCATCTGGCCGTGCGTCAGCACCGCCGCCTTCGACCTGCCGGTAGTGCCGCTGGTGAAGAAGAACCAGCATGGATCGTCGTACTCCACGGCGGCAGTCGGCGCGGGCCGGTCGAGGTTGGCCTCGACCAGGGCAGCGACCGAGGTCGAACCCAGCGTCCCCGGGCCGATCCGCACCACCCGCCCGACCGCGCCCGCTGCCACCACCGCCGCGGCGTGGTCCGGGAAATGGCCGTGGCACAGGAACAGGCTGGCCCTGGCGGTCCCTGCGAGCTCGACGACCTCGGCCGGCAGCAGGCGGAAATTGGCGGGCACGAACACGGCGCCGAGGCGGAAGCAGGCGAACATCGCCTCGACCATCTCGTTGCCGTTCTTGCTGTGCACCAGCACGCGCTCGCCCTTGGCCACGCCAAGCCCGGCAAGGCCCGCGGCAAGGGCAGCGCTGCGCCGTTCCAGTTCGCGCCAGTTCCATTGCCGCTCACCCCAGATCAGCGCCGGCCGCTCGGGCAGGCGTTGCGCGGTCTGGGTCAGGAAATGCGCAAGGTTCATCACCCGGCGCGATCGCGGCGCCACCCCGCCCTGTGGCGCTCCGCTCACTTCAGGCGCTCGAGGATGGACACGTAGTTGGCGACCGCCGCGCCGCCCATGTTGAAGATGCCGGCAAGGCTCGCGCCGGGGATCTGCATGCCCTCGGCCTCGCCCATCAGCTGCATGCAGGCCATCACATGCATGGAAACGCCGGTGGCGCCGATCGGGTGGCCCTTCGCCTTCAGCCCGCCGGATGGGTTCACCGGCAGCCTCCCATCCTTCTGTGTCCAGCCCTCGCGCACCGCGCGGTGGCCCTGGCCGGGCGGGGTCAGGCCCATCGCCTCGTACTCGATCAGCTCGGCGATGGTGAAGCAGTCATGCGTCTCGACCAGCGACAGATCACCGAGTTCGATGCCCGCTTCATCCCTGGCGTTCGCCCAGGCACGCCGCGCCCCGTCGAAGGCGATCACGTCGCGGCGCGAGATCGGCAGCGCGTCGTTCTGGTGGCTGCGCGCCCGGAAGCCGACCGCACGCCGAAGCGACATCGCGGTGTCGCGATCGGCCACCACGATCGCCGCCGCGCCGTCCGAGACCAGCGAGCAGTCGGTGCGGCGGAGCGGCCCGGCGACCAGCGGGTTCTTCTCCGACACGGTCGAGCAGAACGCAACGCCGAGGTCCTTGCGGATATGCGCATAGGGGTTGGCGACGCCGTTGGCGTGGTTCTTGGCAGCGATCATGCCGAGTTCGGCGCTGCGGTCGCCGTAGCGCTGGAAATAGTTCTGCGCGATCTTGCCGAAGATGCCGGCGAAGCCGCCTTCGACTTCCGCCTCCTCGGGGCGGTAGCTCGCCGAGAGCAGGATGTCGCCGACCTGCTGGTTCGCCGTCGCGGTCATCTTTTCCGCCCCCACCACCAGGGCGATCCGGCCGCGTCCGCTCTCGATGAAATCAAGCGCGGTATAGAGCGCGGCCGAACCGGTCGCGCAGGCGTTCTCGGTGCGGATGGCGGGCGTCTTCGCAAGCGCGGGGCAGGCGACGCCGACCAGCGCCGCCTCGAACCCCTGCTTCGAGAACCCGTTGTTGAGCACGCCGGCGGCGACCAGGCCGACATCCTCGGGTGCGACGCCGGCATGCTCCAGCGCGCTTGCGGCGACGCGGCCGAACAGGGTCTCGATGTCGGGATCATTGAGCTTGCCGAACGGCGAATGCGCCCAGCCCACGATGGCGGCGCCAGGCCGGCGGGTGGCGGTCGGCATGGTTCGGTTCCTCCCTCGCTGCTGGCGCCTGCCCAGGTCGGCCTCCGGCCTTGCGCCGATGACCGGGCTGGAATAACGCCGGGATGCCCAGCATCCTGCGCCGCCTGGGAAGAACAGAACAGAGAGCCCGGAGGATCCGTCATGACCATTGCCCTCTCCCGCCGCGCCGCCATGCTGGCCGCGGCCGCCCTGGCCAGCCCGCTTGCTGCGCCCAGGATCGCGCGCGCGCAGACCTACAAGGCCGAATACAAGCTGACGGTGGTCGCGAACCGGCCGATCCCGTTCTCGGAAGGCGCCTTCATCTGGGCCGACCTGATCAACCAGCGTTCGGGCGGGCGGATCAACATCAAGGTCTATCCGGGCTCGCAGCTGGTGGGCGGCGACCAGACCCGCGAACTGGTGGCGCTGCGCCAGGGCGTGGCCGATTTTTCGGTGCTGTCCAGCATCAACATCGCCCCGCAGGTGCGTGAATTCGGGCTGTTCCAGCTGCCGTTCCTCGCCCCGAACCACGCCGCCCTCGATGCCCTGCTGGCGAGCGAAATCGGCACCAGGATGGTGCAGGCGCTGGACAGCCGCGACGTGGTCGCGCTGGCCTGGGGCGAGAACGGCTTTCGCGAGCTCTCCAACTCGAAGCGTGAGATTCGCGCGCCGGCCGATCTGCGCGGTCTGAAGATCCGCTATGCCGCCGGCGCGATCTTTCACGACATCTTCACCGCGATGGGGGCGAACCCGGTGCAGATGAGCTTCGCCGACCTGCAGCCGGCGCTGACCACGGGCGCGGTCGACGGCCAGGAGAACCCGATCAACCTGTTCCTGGCCTTCAAGATGGACACGCTCGCCCAGAAGCACCTGACGGTCTGGAACTACGTGAACGATCCGATCAGCTTCGTGGTCGCCAAGCCGATCTGGAACAGTTTCTCGGCCCCCGACCAGGCGCTGGTGCGCGACTGTGCGGCCGAGGCGGCGAAGCAGGAGCTCGCACTGGCGCGCAAGGGGCTCGGCGCCGGCGGCGACCGCAGCTCGTTCGAGGAGCTCGCCCGCCGCCATGTCGCGCTCGCCGAGCTCAGCGCCGACGAGAAGCGCGCCTTCGCCCAGGCGACCCGCCCGGTCGTCGCCAAATGGTCCGCCCAGATCGGCAACGACCTGGTCAGCCGCGCGGAAGCCATCGTCGCCCGCAGCGCCTGATGGCGCCGCCGGCCCAGCCGCCCGCTGATCTCACCTCCGGGATCGGCGGGCCCGTCCACGAGCTCGAGCGCGGCAGGCCGGTCGTGCCACCGAGCCTCGAGGGCGCAGTCGCCGCCCTGCTGATGGGCGGGCTGTTCCTGGTCACCTTCGCCAACGTCGTGGTGCGCTACTTCACCGACGTCTCGTTCGCCTTCACCGAGGAATATTCGGTGGCGATGATGGTGGCGATGGCGTTCGTGGGGTCCGCCGCGGCGTTCGCGCTCGACCGCCAGATCCGCATGACGTTCTTCGCCGACAGGCTGCCGTTCCGGCTGCGCTGGGCGGCGGAGCTGCTGGTCGGCGCACTCTCGGCGGCGTTCTTTGCCGCCCTGACCTGGTACGGCGCCCGCTATGCCTGGGACGAGTACCGCTTCGAGGTGCTGTCGCCCGGCCTTGGCGTGCCGCAATGGATGTACACGGTGGCGCTGCCCCTGTGTTCGGGCCTGATCGTCGCGCGCCTTGCCGGGCGCCTCGTGCGCGTGCTGCGCGCCGGCCTCTGAGGCGGCGGCCGATGTTGACCGGCACGGCGCTGCTGCTCGGGCTGTTCTTCGTGCTGCTGTTCCTCGGCATGCCGATCGGTGTCGCGCTTGGGCTTTCCGGCAGCCTGGTGATCTACCTCAACGATCTCGGGATCATGGCGCTGCCGACCAACGCCTGGGCAGGCATCGCCAAGTATCCGCTGCTTGCCCTGCCGATGTTCGTGCTGGCCGGCATGGTGTTCGAGCGTGCCGGCGTTGCCGAACGGCTGGTGCATTTCATCTCCGCCCTGGTGGGGCGCCGCCGCGGCGGGCTGGGGCTGGTTGCGATCATCGTCTGCATGGTGCTCGGCGGCATTTCGGGCTCGGGCGCCGCCGATGCCGCCGCCGTCGCCGCGGTGATGCTGCCCAGCATGCTGAAGGAGGGCTATCCGCGCGCCTTCTGCGCCAGCCTGATCGGCGCCTCCGGCTCGACCGCGGTGCTGATCCCGCCAAGCCTGCCCTTCATCGTCTATGCGGTGCTGGTGCCTGGCGTCTCGGTGCCGGCGCTGTTCATCGGCGGCATCGTGCCCGGCATCCTTGCCGGCCTCTCGCTGATGCTGCCGGCGCTCCTGCTGGCGCGCTGCTACGGCTTCGGCGCGCCCGACGCGAACCAGCCGATGAAGCCGGTCTGGGTCGGGTTCTACGAGGCGATCTGGGGCCTGATGGCGCCGGTGATCATCCTCGGCGGCCTGCGCAGCGGCGCCTTCACCCCGACCGAGGCAGCGGTGGTGGCGGTCGCCTACGGCTTCTTCGTCGGATTCGCGATCTACCGCACGCTTGACCTCTACAAGCTCTTCGCGGTGCTGCGCGACAGCGCCGAGGTCTCGGCGGTGGTGATCCTGATCGTGGCACTTGCCTCGGTGTTCGCCCATGCCGGCTCGACGCTCGGCACCTTCGATCGGATGGCGAAGTGGCTGATGGGTGCTGCCAGCCACGAGACGATGATGCTGCTTGCCATCACCGCGATCATCCTGGTCGCCGGCATGCTGATCGATGCGATCTCGATCTTCCTGATCTTCCTTCCCATCCTGGTGCCGATCGCGCAGGCCTATCACTGGGACCTGACCTGGTTCGGCATCATCGTGACGATGAACGTGGCGATCGGCTCGTTCACACCGCCGATGGCGATCAACCTGATGGTGACCTGCAAGATCGCGAACTGCTCGATGGAAAGCACGGTGCCGTGGGTGATCTGGTTCGTGCTGTCGATGACCGCGGCACTGCTGCTGGTCACCTTCGTGCCCGAGCTCGTGCTGTTCCTGCCCCGCATGCTGGGAGAACTGTGATGGCGATGCTTTCAGGCAAGGTCGCCGTGGTGACCGGCGGATCGAGCGGCATCGGCGCCGCCAGCGTCGCGCGCTTCATGGCGGAAGGCGCCCGGGTGGCGAGCCTCGACCGCGCCGCGCCCGCGGCGGCGCGCGAGGGCGTGCTGGAGATCGCAGCCGACGTCGCCGACGCGGCCTCGGTCGCCGACGCGTTCGCGCGCATCGAGGCCGAACTGGGCGGCGCCGACATCCTGGTGAACAGCGCCGGCATCGCCAAGCTGGTGCCGCTGGCCGAGACCGGCGTCGAGCTTCTGGATGCGATCCTGGCGGTGAACGTGCGTGGCACCATGTTGTGCGTGCAGGCCGCGCTGCCGCAGATGCGCGCCAGGGGCGGCGGGCGGATCGTGAATGTCGGCTCGGTCTCCGGCCGGCGCGGCAACAAGCTGCGCACCGCCTACGGCGCCTCGAAGGGTGCGATCGTGACCATGACGCAGGTGATGGCGGTGGAGCTCGCCGAACACGACATCCTGGTGAACGCCATCGCCCCCGGCCCGGTGGAGACGCCGCTGACCTCCGGCATCCATTTCGCCTCGTACCGCAAGGCCTGGTCGGCGCGGGTACCGCTCGGCCGCTATGGCCGGCCCGAGGAGATCGCCGGTGCCATCCTGTTCCTGGCTGGGCCGGATGCCTCCTACATCACCGGCCACATCCTGGATGTCGATGGCGGGTTCCTGGCGGGCGGGCTGCTGGCCGGTGATGGCGAGGGCGGCTGAGCGGCGGCACCGCGCGGGCCGCAGCGCCTTCCGCGCCCGTCAGTTGAACGGCAGCAGCACCGGCACCATCAGCACCGAGACGATCATCGCCACGATCGTGAACGGCACGCCGAACTTCACGAAGTCCCCGAACGCATAGCCGCCCGGCGCGACCACCAGCATGTTCACCGGCGAGGAAACCGGCGTCATGAAGGCCGAGGATGCCGCCAGCGCCACCATCATCGCGAACGGATAGGGCGAGGCGTGCAGCCCCGCCGCCAGCTGCAGCCCGAGCGGCAGGATCAGCACCGCGGTCGCGGTGTTGGAGATGAACAGCCCCATCACGGCGGTGATGATGAACAGCGCCGCCATCACCACCCGCGGCGAGGATCCGCCGACCGCCGCCAGCATCGCCTCGGCCGCGAGATCGACCGCGCCGGTGCGTTGCAGCGCCACCGAGAACGGCAGCATGCCCGCGATCAGCACCACGGTCTGCCAGTTGATGGCGCGATAGGACGACGCCATGTCGATGCAGCCGAACAGGCCCATCAGCAGGGCGCCGATCAGCGCGGCATGCTCGGTCGGCACGATGCCGGTGATCATCAGCAGGACCATCAGCGCCGCCGAGCCGATCGCGAACGGCGCCTTGCCGGCGGCCGGCAGCACCTCGTCGAACTCGGCCGGCTGGTTCAGCGCGATCACGTCGCCGCCGTGCGCCGCCAGCCGCGTGATGTCGCGCCAGAATCCCACCAGCAGCAGCGTATCGCCGGTGCGCAGTTCCTGGTCGGGGAAGTCGCGATCGAAAATCCTCCGGCCACGCCGCAGGCCGATCACGGTCAGGCCATACTCGGTGCGGACCTCGGCGGCGCGGATCGTGCTGCCGACCAGGGTCGATTGCGGCGGCAGCATCACCTCGATCATGCCGATCTGCTGCGACCGGTCGGTGAAGTAGGTGCCGCCCGGATCGAGCGAAAGCATCTCGAGCGCGTACTGCCGCGCCAGCTCCTCGGCGGTCGCCTTCTCGCGCAGCGAGTCGACCAGCAGGATGTCGCCGGCCTCGATCTCGGTACGCGCGCCCGGCCGGATCATCTCGGTGACGAACCGGCGCGTGCGCTCGATCGCCAGCAGGTTCACGCCGTGGCCGCGCAGGTCCAACTCGGCAAGCCGCCTGCCGACCAGCGGCGAGGCGCCGGTGACCCGCACGCGGTATTCGCGGTCGGCCAGGCCATACTGCTCGATCCATGTCCGGAGCGAGGGCGCGCCACCGGCGGCGGCATCGGCGGCGCTGCGGCGGTCGGGAAGCCATTTGCGCACCAGCAGCATGTAGCCGATCGCGAGCCCCAGCATGGGAATGCCGAACGGCGTGATGCCGAAGAAGCCGAACGGCGCGATGTTCTGGCGCACCATCTCGGTGTTGATCACCAGGTTCACGGGGGTCGCGACCAGCGCCAGCATGCCGCTGGTCAGCGCCGCATAGGCCAGCGTCATCATGATGCGGCCGGGCGGAATTTTCGCGCTCTGCGCGATGCGCTGGGCGATCGGCACGAACAGCGCAACGACGCCGGTCGAGCCCATCAGGATGCCAAGCAGCGCGGCACTGACCATGATCAGCACGATCACGCGGGTTTCGTCGCCGCCGGCGGTACGGATGATCCAGTCGCTGATCTGGCGGGTGACACCGGTTCGCGACAGACCCTCTCCCACCACGAACAGCGCGGCCAGCACGATGATGGAACTGTCGGCGAAGCCGAGGGTGGTCTCGCGGATCGTCACCACGCCGGTCAGCGGCATGGCGACGATCATGATCAGCCCGACCGCATCCATGCGCGGCCGGTTGATCACGAACATCACGATCGCCGCCCCCAGCAGCGCCAGGATCATCATCAGCTCGGTGTTCATCATGCTCTCCCGGTCCGGCGGCCGTCAGCCGGGCTCCGGCCGGCCGATCAGAAGCCCCACGGCAGGCCCGCGAGGTGCCAGCCGGCGAAGAACACGGTCCATACCACGCACAGCACGATGATGTAGGGCAGCATAAGCGCGATCACGGTGCCGACGCCCGACTCGCTCTGGTAGCGCTGGGCGAAGGTCACGATCAGCGCGAAATAGGCATTCAGCGGCGTGATCGAGTTCATCGGGCTGTCGCCGACGCGATAGGCGGCCAGCACCGCATCGGGCTCGACGCCGAGGCGCATCAGCAGCGGCACGAAGATCGGCGCGAAGATCGCCCATTTCGGGATCGCGCCGGTCATGACCATGTCCAGGATGAAGACGACGATGATGAAGCCGATCAGCAGCCACAGCGCATCGAGGTTCATCTCGGTCAGGATGTCGGCCAGCGACACCGCGGCCAGCGTCGCCATGTTCGAATAGTTGAACACCGCCAGGAACTGGGCGATCACCAGCAGCAGCAGGATCAGGCCGGAAAGGCTGCCCAGCGCCTTCTGCATCGCCGCCACCACCTGGCCGGCGTTGGCCATCGTGCCCGCGCCCTTGCCGTAGGCCCAGCCGGCGGCCAGGAAGATGATGGCGATCGAGACGATCAGGCTGTTCATGAACGGGGTCGCGCCGATGATCGCCCCCGTCGCGGGATCGCGCAGCGGCGCGCCGGGCGGCAGCGTCAGCAATGCGATGAAGACGGCTGCGCCCAGGAAGCCGCGCAGCGCGAACTTCAGGCCGCGGCGCTCGAGCTCGGCCTCGTTCGCCGCGTCCTCGGGCAGCTGGTAGTCGCCGGTGTATTTGCCGAGCCGCGGCTCGATCAGGCGTTCGGTGACGATGGCGATCAGGATCGTCAGCAGCACCACCGATCCCATCTCGAACCACTGGTTCGACAGCAGCCCGACGCTGCGGCTGCGATCGACCAGCGCGATCGCATCGTTGGTGATGCCGATCAGGATGCCATCGACCGGCACCACCAGGGCGTT
>JADYYZ010000126.1 GCA_020853405.1 Acetobacteraceae bacterium | reverse complement strand
TTCGCCATCGTGCCCGCAAGGCGCGGGCGCTACGCCAGGCTCGTCGCACCAGCGGGCCGCGCCGGCGACGGTGCGGGATGGCTACTGCGCCCGCACCTTCACGTAGGCGCCCGGCGCATCCTCGATCACGGGAAGCTCGCCGGTGCCGGGCTGGCGGGCAGGCACCTGTGCCTTGGCCAGCCCGGTGATCCAGCGCTGCCAGTCAGGCCACCAGCTGCCCGACAGTTCGGTGGCGCCGGCGAACCAGGCCTGCGGATCGGGCGGCAGTTCCGGGTTCACCCAGTGCGAGTATTTGCCGGCATCCGGTGGGTTCACCACGCCCGCGATATGCCCCGACGCCGCCAGCACGAAGCGGGTCTTGGTCTTGAACAGCTGCGTGCCGCGATAGGTGGACAGCCACGGCGCGATGTGATCCTCGCGCGTCGACAGGAAGTACGAAGGAACCGAGATCCGCGTGAGGTCGATCGGCACGCCAGCGAGCTCGATGCCGCCGGGCTCGACCAGTTTGTTCTCCTGGTACATGCGGCGCAGGTAGAAACTGTGCATCGCCGCCGGCATGCGCGTGCTGTCGCTGTTCCAGTACAGCAGGTCGAAGGGGAAGGGTTCGTTGCCGAGCAGATAGTTGTTCACCACGAACGACCAGATCAGGTCGTTGGCGCGCAGCATGTTGAAGGTGCTCGCCATCTCGGCGCCGTCCAGGTAGCCGCGATGCTCCATCTTGGCTTCCAGCGCGTCGAGCTGCGCCTCGTCGATGAAGACCGAGAGCTCGCCCGCCTCCTCGAAGTCGAGCATGGTGGTGAAGAAGGTGGCGCTCTTGATCCGCTTGTCGTCTTTCGCCGCCATGTAGGCCAGCGTGCTGGACAGCAGCGTGCCGCCCAGGCAGTAGCCGATGGCGTTGACGTCGCGCTCGCCGGTGGCCTTGGCGACGGCATCGAGCGCGGCCAGCACGCCTTCCAGCATGTAGGCATCGAAGCTGCGGTCGGCGAGCCGTTCGTCGGGGTTTACCCAGCTGACCATGAACACGGTGTGGCCCTGTTCCACCGCCCATCGCACGAAACTGTTCTTCGGCCGCAGGTCGAGGATGTAGTACTTGTTGATCCAGGGCGGAATGATCAGCAGCGGGCGCTTCAGCACCTGCTCGGTCGTGGGTGTGTACTGGATCAGCTGCATCAGGTCGTTCTGGTAGACGACCTTGCCCGGCGTCACCGCGATGTTCTCGCCGATCTTGAACGCATCAAGGTCGGTCATGCGGATGGAAAGCTTGCCCTTGCCGCGTTCCAGGTCGGCAAGCAGGTTGTTCAGGCCCTTGACCAGGTTCTCGCCGCCGGTCTCGGCGGTCTTGCGCAGTACTTCCGGGTTGGTCAGCAGGAAGTTGCTGGGCGCCATCGCGTCGATGAACTGGCGGGTGTAGAAGTCGATCTTCTGGCGGGTCTTGCCGTCCAGCCCCTCGACCTCGTTGACGGTGTTCTGGATCCAGCGGGCGGACAGCAGGTAGGACTGCTTGATGAAGTCGAACACCTCGTGTTCGTGCCAGGCTTCGTCCTTGAAGCGGCGATCCTTGGGATCGCCCGCGATCACCGGCGTCGGCGCCCCGCCCAGCATGCGCCGGGCGGTGTTCTGCCACAGCGTCATGTAGTCCTGCCAGAACCCGATCTGCGCCTGCACCAGCTTGGCCGGGTTGGCCATCATGCGTGCCGTCATCTCGAAGAAGGCGGTGCCGAGGTTCAGCGGATCGAGCGTGCTGGCCGGGCTTTCCGCGGCCTGGCGGCGCAGGAACTCGGCGACCAGGCGCTGGCTGCGCTCGGCGATCGTCGCCATCGAGGCGGACAGGGCCGCCGGGTCGGCCAGCCGGAACGGGCTTTCGCCATCCTGGCCGGGGGTGTCCTTCTTGTCGCTGCGGTCTGCCATCTGTCGTGCGCGTCCTTTCGGGCGGCCCTTGCGGGCGGATCGGCTTCCGTTGCTCGGCGGCCTCTTCCGTTCCTGATCAGCCGAGGCTATGCGGGAGCATGCTTGGTTGGCCGACCGGAGTCGCTCGATCGGCGCCGCGCGCGCAACCTAATCGTGCGCCAGGAAGCGTTCAAGCACGCCGCGTGCGCCTCTGTCCTGCGTTGCTGTTGCTGGCCGGCGCCCTGCTTGGCGGGTGCCGGAGCGGCCCCGATCCGGTTTCGGTGTTCCGCGATCTGTCCGGCGCGCCGGCCGATGTCGCGCCGCCGGCCGAGGCGGGCACGCGCTATCCCGTGCTGGGTGCGCGCCCGGTGCGGCCGGTGGTGACGCCCGAGGAGGAGCGGCGGCGCCTGACCGCGGGCCTGGTCGCCGACCGCGAGCATGCGCGCTGGACCGGCCCGCCGGTGCCACCGGCGCCTGCCCCGGAGCGGACCGGCCCGCCGCCGCTGGCGCCCCGCACCGCGCCCGCGCCTGCCCTGACGGCATCATCGCCGCCGCCGGCGCCGCCGGCCGCCGAGGCACCGCCAGCCGCCGCCGTGCCGATGCCGGCCGGTTCGGCCGCGCCTGCCCAGGCTTCGGTGCCGATCGTGGCGACGCCGCTGCCGCCCCCCGCTGGCGCTGCGGCCCCCGTCACGGCCCCCGTCACGGCCCCCGTCACGGCCCCCGCTGCCGTCGCGGCCGCGACGCCTCCCCCGCCGCCGACGCCGGCGCAGACGGCTTCCGTGATCGCTGCGATTCCCGCCTCGCCGCCGCCGCCGCCGCGGCTGGCACCGGCGCCCAGGATCACCGCCGAGCCCTTGCCGCCGCTTCCAGCTGTCGCTCCCGCTCCCGCCGCCCCCAGCTCCGTCGCGCCCGCTCCTGGCGCGCCCGCTCCTGGCGCGCCCGCTCCTGGCGCCCCCGCTCCTGGCGCCCCCGCCGCCGCGGCCCCAGCGCTGCCGCCGGCTCTGCCGCAGGGGGCGCCGCCGCCACCGCCGACGCTCGCCCCGGCGGCGCCGCTGGCGCCGATCCAGGCCGCCCCCGCTCCCGCCCCCTCGGCGCCCGCCGCAGCACCCCCGGCTGTCGCCCCACCACCGCCCCCGCCCGGGCCGACCGCCTCGATCTGGTTCGCGCCAGGCAGCGCCAACCTTGCCGCCTCCGAATCCTCCGGGCTTGCGATGCTGGCCGCGACCAGCCGCGGGGCGCGCTTCGCGGTCACCGGGTATGGCGACCCGTCGGCGCCCGATGCGGGCGTGCTGGCGCGTGCCCGCGCCCTTGCTGTTGCCAGCGCGCTCCGCCAGGCAGGCGTGCCGCCCGCCATGATCACCACCGGCACCGATGCGCCCGCCGCGGGCGGGCCGGGGGCACGATTGCGCGTCGTGCCGTAGCGCCGATCCCAGGCCAGCTGATCAGGCCGCTTGACGCGGCCCCTCCTTCCGTCCCATCCCCCCGCCCGCCGCCTCCTCGCGCCGCCGCTGTTTCCGGAATCGACGCCATGCCCGCCGTTCCCGCCGACGAGTTCCACCGCATCCGCCGCCTGCCGCCCTATGTGTTTGCCGAGGTCAACGCCAAGAAGGCGGCGGCGCGCGGCCAGGGCGCCGACGTGATCGACCTCGGCATGGGCAACCCCGACAGCCCGACGCCGCCCCACATCGTTGCCAAGCTGGTCGAGGCGGTGGCCGACCCGCGCACCCACCGCTACAGCAACTCCAAGGGGATACCAGGTCTTCGCAAGGCGCTCGCCGGCTATTACGAACGCCGCTTCAATGTCAGCCTGGACCCCGAGACCGAGGTCGTCGCGACGCTCGGCAGCAAGGAGGGCCTGGCCAACCTCGCGCAGGCGATCACCAGCCCGGGCGATACCATCCTGGTGCCCGACCCGAGCTACCCGATCCACCAGTTCGGCTTCATCATTGCCGGTGCCAGCGTGCGCAGCATCCCGCACACGCCGAACGAGGATTTCCTGCGGGCACTCGACCGCGCGGTGCGGCACTCGGTGCCGCCGCCGACCGCGCTGATCGTGAATTTTCCCTCCAACCCGACCGCGCTGCTGTGCGACCTCGATTTCTACCGCGAGGTCGTCCAGTTCGCGCGCACGCATGGGCTATGGGTGATCTCCGACCTCGCCTATGCCGAGATTTTCTTCGGCAACCGCCGGCCGCCCTCGATCCTGGAAATCCCCGGCGCCAGGGATATTGCCGTCGAGTTCACCTCGATGAGCAAGACCTACTCGATGCCGGGCTGGCGCATGGGGTTCGCGGCCGGCAACCGCAGACTGATCGCGGCACTGGCGCGGGTGAAATCCTATCTCGACTACGGCGCGTTCACGCCCGTCCAGGTCGCCGCCGCGGCGGCACTGAACGGCCCGCAGGATTGCGTGGCCGAGATGCGCACGCGCTACAAGGACCGCCGCGACGTGCTGGTCGGCGGCTTGCGCGACGCCGGCTGGGACGTGCCGAGCCCGGAAGGCAGCATGTTCCTGTGGGCGCCGATCCCCGACCGCTTCGCCCCCCTCGGCAGCGTCGCGTTCGCGAAACTGCTGATCGAACAGGCCCGGGTCGCGGTAAGCCCTGGCATCGGCTTCGGCGAGTATGGCGACTCCCACGTTCGCATCGCGCTGGTCGAAAACCGCCAGCGAATCCGCCAGGCGATCCGCAACATCAAGGCATTCCTGGGCACGGCCGAGGTTCCGCAGGAAAAGGTACCGGCCTGATGGAGCAGCCCTGATGCGGCCCCTTTCGGTGGGACTGGCCGGCCTCGGCACGGTCGGCGGCGGCGTCGTGCGGCTGTTGCGCGACAACGCCGACCTGATCGCCCTGCGCGCCGGCAGGCCGATCACGCTGACCGCCGTCTCCGCCCGCGACCGCAACCGCGATCGCGGCGTGCCGCTTGCCGGCCTGCGCTGGTACGACGACCCCGTGGCACTGGCCGCCGACCCCGCGCTCGACGTGATCGTGGAGGCGATCGGCGGCAGCGACGGTCCCGCCCGCGCCCTGGTCGAGGCGGCGATCAGGGCCGGGCGGCCGGTGGTGACCGCGAACAAGGCGATGCTGGCCCTGCACGGCGCGGCGCTGGCGAGCGCGGCCGAGGCCAACGGCGTGCCGCTCGCCTTCGAGGCGGCGGTCGCCGGCGGCATCCCCGCGATCAAGGCGCTGCGCGAGGGCCTGGCAGCGAACCACATTTCCCGCGTCAGCGGCATCCTGAACGGCACCTGCAACTACATCCTCTCGACCATGCGGCGCGAGGCCGAGAAGGGCGCGGGCCGCGAGTTCGCCGAGGTGCTGGCCGATGCCCAGCGGCTCGGCTACGCCGAGGCCGACCCAGGTTTCGATATCGACGGCATCGACGCCGCGCACAAACTCGCGATCCTGGCGGCGCTGGCCTTCGCCCGCCCGGTCGCGTTCGCCGATGTTCATGTCGAAGGCATCAGGCGGGTCTCGGCGCTCGATTTCACCTATGCCGCCGAGCTCGGCTACCGGATCAAGCTGCTCGGGCTTGCGGCGCGCACCGAAGCCGGGGTCTCGGCCCGGGTGCATCCATGCATGGTGCCGCTGTCGCACCCGCTGGCGCAGGTCGAGGGCGTGTTCAACGCGGTGGTGGCCGAGGGCGATTTCGTCGGCCGGGTGGTGCTGGAGGGGCGCGGCGCCGGCGGCGGCCCGACCGGCTCGGCAATCGTCGCCGACCTGATCGACCTTGCCCGCGGCCGCACGACACCGGTGTTCGGCGTGGCCTGCGCCGCGTTGTCGGCGGAACCCGCGGTGCCGATCGCGCGCCGCCATGGTGCGTACTATCTGCGCCTGATGGTGGTCGACCGCCCCGGCGTCATCGCCGATGTCAGCGCCTGCCTGCGCGACCACGCGATCAGCCTGGAAAGCATGCTGCAGCGCGGCCGCTCGGCCGGCGAGGCGGTGCCGGTGGTGCTGACCACCCATGAATGCGACGAAGCCGCGATGCAGGAGGCAGCAGCCCGCATCGCCGCCCTCGATGCCGTGGTCGAAGCCCCGATGCTGATCCGCATCGAGCCGCTGACCTGACCCCTGATGCACTCCCAGAACCGCTGGCCGGAGGAAACGAGATGAGTGATGGCAACCGCACCCTGCAGGCGATGGATCGGAACCTGGCGCTGGAACTGGTGCGCGTGACCGAGGCCGCCGCCCTTGCCGCGAGCCGGCTGATGGGGCGCGGCGACGAGAAGGCGGCCGACCAGGCCGCGGTCGATGCCATGCGCCGCGCCTTCGACACGGTGGCGATCGAAGGCACCGTGGTGATCGGCGAGGGCGAGCGCGACGAGGCGCCGATGCTCTATATCGGCGAGAAGGTCGGCGCCGGCGGCCCGAAGGCCGACATCGCACTCGACCCGCTGGAAGGCACCACCATCACCGCCAAGGGCGGCAACAACGCCCTGGCCGTGGTTGCCCTGGCCGAGGAAGGCAACTTCCTGAACGCGCCCGACGTGTACATGGACAAGATCGCGGTCGGCGGTGGCCTGCCGGACGGCGTCGTCGATCTCGACGAGACGCCGGCGACGAACCTGCGTGAGCTGGCGAAGGCGAAGCGTGGCGAGGTCGCCGACCTGGTCGCCTGCATCCTTGACCGGCCGCGCCATGCCGAGCTGATCGCGAAGGTGCGCGAGGCAGGTGCCCGGATCATGCTGATCAGCGACGGTGACGTCTCCGGCGTGATTGCCACCAGCCAGCCGGAAAGTGGCGTCGATATCTATATGGGATCGGGCGGCGCGCCCGAGGGGGTGCTGGCGGCGGCCGCGCTGCGCTGCATCGGCGGCCAGATGCAGGGCCGCCTGCTGTTCCGCAAGGAGGAGGAGAAGGCGCGCGCGCGCAAGATGGGGGTTACCGACTTCGATCGCAAATACACGATGGCGGAGATGGCGAAGGGCGATGTGATGTTCGCGGCGACCGGCGTGACCAGCGGCGCGATGCTGCGCGGCGTGCGCCGCTTCGCCGGCGGCGCCGAGACCCACTCGATGGTGATGCGGAGCAAGTCCGGCACCGTCCGCTACATCGCCGCCCAGCACAATTTCACGCGCAAATACTGGGTCGGCGCCTGAACGAGGCGGCACTTGCTGCGCGCGAGGCACCGGCCGCGGAGGGGCCGGCGCTTGGTGTTGCCGCCTCGGCGCTGGGCAGGCGCTGGGTGTTCCGGCTGGGCGATGCGCGCCTTGGCGCCGCCCTGGCGCAGGCAGCCGGCATTTCGGAACTGACCGGCAGGCTGCTGGCCGCGCGCGGCGTCGGGCCGCAATCGGTAGCCGACTTCCTTGCCCCTTCGCTGCGCGCCCTGATGCCGGATCCGGCGGCGCTCGCCGACATGGAGCGCGCCGCCGCGCGCATCGCCCGTGCGGTGATGGAGGGCGAACGTGTCGCGGTGTTCGGCGACTACGATGTCGACGGCGCCTGCGCCACCGCCCTTTTGTGTCACTGGCTGGGCGCGCTTGGCGTGGTGGCCGAACCCTATATCCCCGACCGCGCGCTGGAAGGCTACGGGCCGAGCGAGGCGGCGCTGGCCGGGCTCGCCCAGCGCGGCGCGAGCCTGATCCTGTGCGCCGATTGCGGCACTGCCGGCGAGGCGGCGATCGCGACC
>JADYYZ010000125.1 GCA_020853405.1 Acetobacteraceae bacterium | reverse complement strand
GGTCAGGCGCGCGCCTGCCGGGCGCAGCATGTCATAGCGAACGACCAGGCCGGCCACCTGCGGGAAGCGGCCCGACCCGCCTGCCTCGGGCGGCAGCGCGACGCCGTGTTCAAGGGCGGTGCGCAGGTCGGCGCCCGAGAGCGTGACGACCGACAGCGTGTTGCCGAACGGCAGAACCGAAACGACGTGGCCGCGCGTCACCGGCCCGGGTGCGAGCGCGGCCCGCATGCCGCCGGCGTTGGTGATCGCGGCGACCGCGCCCATGGGCCGTGCCGCCGCCAGCATGGCATCGGCGACAAGGTTGCCAAGCGGGCACTCGCCGATGCGACAGCCGCCCAGGCGGAAATTGCCGGTCGCCTCGCCCAGCACGCGGTCGTGCAGTTCCGCGATCGGCGCCTGCAACCCCGCCAGCACGGCCTCGACGCCGGCATCGGGCGCGATCCGGCTGGCGCCGGCGAAAGCATCGGCGCGGAACATCGCGGCACTGCCGGCATCGTCCAGCACAAGATCGACCCGGCCCATGCACCGACCATAGGCGCCGACCTGCACGATCGGCACGCGCCTGCCGTCGGCATCGGCGACGACCTCGGGCGTCGGGCCGGCGGCCCCGGGCAGGTCGTTGGCCAGCAGCGTGTGCGAATGCCCGCCCACCACCAGGTCGAGCCCCTGCGAGGCAGCAACCAGGCGCCGGTCGGCGTCGAGCCCGATGTGGGTCAGCGCGATCACGGTCGCCGCACCCCCCGCGCGCAGCCGGGCGACCTGGTCGGCAAGCGCCGGCAGGGCGGGAAGGAAGCGCAGCTTCTGCCCCGGCGAGGAGATCGCGGGCGTCGCTGGCAGTGTGATGCCGACGAGGCCGATGCGCGCGCCCTCGCGCTCGATCAGGGCCGAGGGCGGCACGCTGCCTGCCAGCGCCGGTTCGGCCGAGCTGTCCAGGTTGGCGGCAAGCACGGGAAAGGGGAGGGCGCGCACGAAGCGCCCGGTAACCTCGGGGCCGCGGTCGAAATCGTGGTTGCCGAGCGTCATCGCATCGAAGCCGATCGCCTGCATCACCCGCCGTTCCGCCTCGCCCAGCCAGTGCGAGAAATAGAGCGAGCCGACGAACTGGTCGCCGGCATCGAGGCTGATGCAGACCCGGCCCTCGGCCCGGGCGGATCGGCGTTCGCGCGCGAACAGGGCGGCGATGCGGGCGCTGCCGCCATTGCCGGCCGCATCGGGGTCGTGGCGGGAGTGCAGGTCGTTCTGGTGCAGCACGCTGATCACCCGCGCCGGCGCTGCCGCCGACAGGCGCACCCAGCCGGCGGCGGCCAGGCTCGCGGCAAGCAGGTGGCGGCGTGCGATCATTCGCGGCAGTCTGGCGCAATGACCACGGGAAACGCCAGCCCATGACGACACCGCGCCCCCCGCTCGCCCTTGCCTTCCGCGAAGCCGGCCAGGGCGCGCCCGTGGTGCTGCTGCACGGCCTGTTCGGCCATGCCGGGAACTTCGGCACGATCCAGCGGCGGCTTGCGCAACGGTTCCGTGTCATCGCGCTCGACCTCTGCAATCATGGCGCAAGCCCGCATGCCCCGACCATGAGCTACCCGGAAATGGCCGCCGACGTGCTGGCGACGTTGTCGGCACAAGGCGCGCTGCCGGCGACGCTGGTCGGCCACAGCATGGGCGGCAAGGTCGCGATGGCGATCGCCGAGGCGGCGCCGGCGATGGTGGCGCGGCTTTGCGTGGTCGATATCGCGCCGCGCGCCTATGGGGCGGGCTTTGCCGGCCATGTCGCGGCGATGGCGGCGGTTCCGCTGCTGCCCGGCCTGTCGCGCGCCCAGGCCGACCGGGTCCTGGCCGAGGCCGAGCCGGATGCCGGCGTGCGCCAGTTCCTGTTGCAGAATCTCCGCCTCGATCGCGACCCGCCGGGCTGGCGGATCGACCTTGCGGCGATCACCGCCAGCCTGGCCCAGCTGTCGGCCTGGGTGCCCGACCCGGCGATGCGCTACCGGGGGCCGGTGCTGTTCATCGCCGGCGCGCGCTCGCGCTACATCCGCGCCGAGGACCGGCCGGCGATCAGCGCGCGGTTTCCGGCCGCCGGGTTCGCCACCATCGCCGACGCCGGCCACTGGGTGCACGCCGAGGCACCCGAGGAGTTCCTGCGCATACTCGGGCGGTTTCTGGAGGATTGAGCGCCCTTGCGCCGACTTCCCATGCCGGCGGCGAAGGGCACGTGGCACGGCCGGGCTTTGGAACGCGAGGCCAATCGGCGGGACGATTGACGGATGCCGCACCGCCACGCAACAGGTACCGTGGCGAATGGCCGAGTCCGGTGGCGCTGGCGTCGATCCGACCGGCGGCTGGCGCGGCGATTTCACTGACAGGGGTTGACCATGGCGGGTCTCGAGGCGGTGCTTGCGCGGGTCGATGCTGACCTGGATCATGCGCTGGAACGGCTGTTCGCCGTGCTGCGCATCAAGTCGATCTCGACCGACCCGGCCTACAAGGCCGATGTGCAGGCCAACGCCGACTGGCACGTTGCCGACCTCGAATCGATCGGCTTCACCGCCAAGGCGCACGCGACGCCCGGCCATCCGGTCGTGCTGGGCCACCATCGCGAGGGCAGCGGCCCTTCCGCCCTGTTCTACGGCCATTACGACGTGCAACCGGTCGACCCGCTCGAGCTCTGGACGCAGGACCCGTTCGAGCCGGTGATCGAGGCGGGCGAGGGGGGTGCCAAGGTGATCCGCGGCCGCGGTTCGGCCGACGACAAGGGCCAGCTGATGACCTTCGTCGAGGCGTGCCGCGCCTGGAAGGCGGTGACCGGCAGCCTGCCGATTCCGCTCAGCATCCTGCTGGAAGGCGAGGAGGAGACCGGCGGCGTCAACCTTCCGCCGTTCCTGAAGGCGCATGCCGATGAGCTCAAGGCCGATATCGGCCTGATCTGCGATACCAACATGTGGGATGCGAAGACGCCGGCGATCCAGACCATGCTGCGCGGCATGGTGACCGAGGAGATCACGATCCACGCTGCCGACCGCGACCTGCATTCGGGCTTCTACGGGTCGGCGGCCGCCAACCCGAACCGCATCCTGGCGCGCATCCTTGCCGACCTCTACGACGATGCCGGCCGGGTGACGCTTGCCGGCTTCTATGACGGCGTGCCGGAACTGCCCGAGTCGCTGAAGAAATCCTGGGCGGGCCTCGATTTCGATGCCAGGGCATTCCTGGGCGAGATCGGGCTTTCGGTGCCCGCGGGCGAGCGCGACCGGTCGGTGCTGGAAATGGTCTGGTCGCGCCCCACCGCCGAGATCAACGGCATGGGCGGCGGCTACCAGGGCGAGGGCTTCAAGACCGTGATCCCGGCCAAGGCCTCGGCCAAGGTCTCGTTCCGCCTGGTCTTCGACCAGGACCCGAACAAGGTGCGCGATGCGTTCCGCGCGTTCGTGCGCAAGCGGGTTCCGACCGACTGCCGTGTCGAGTTCATCGGCTACGGCGCGGCCAGCGCCATCCGCTTCCCCAACGAGGCGCCGGCGTTCGCCAAGGCGCAGAAGGCGCTCTCCGACGAATGGGGCCGCGAGGCGAAGTTCATCGGCGGCGGCGGCTCGATTCCGGTCGCGGCCGACATCAAGTCGATCCTCGGCATGGACGTGATGCTGGCGGGCTTCGGGCTGAACGACGATCGCATCCACAGCCCGAACGAGAAATACAGCCTTGCGAGCTTCCACAAGGGCATCCGCTCGTGGGTGCGCATCCTTGACGAACTGTCGCGCTAGGCAGGCCTGAGCGCGGCCTGAGCGCGGCGGCCCCGGGCGCGCGCTGGCGGCTCACCGCACCACAGCAACCAGAAGGACGAAGAGAGTTGGTTCAGCCCAGCACGGCCGCGGCCGACGCGCCAAAGACCGGCATGCAGAAGATCCTGGATGTGGTCGAACGGGTCGGCAACAGGGTGCCGCACCCGGTGGTGATATTCGTCTATCTGGTCATCTTCGTCGTGGTGCTCTCGACCATCCTGTCGGTGATCGGCGCGAGCGTCAGCTACGACGCGTACAATACCGCGACCGGCAAGATCGAGCGCATGACGACCGAGGCGCGCGCCCTGCTGACCGTCGAGGGCATCCGGTTCATGTTCACCGGGGTGGTCGGGAACTTCATGGGGTTCCAGGCCGTCGGCGTGATCATCGTGGCGATGGTGGGCGTCGGCGTCGCCGAGGAATCCGGGCTGATCAAGGCGCTGATCCGCGCCCTGGTGCGGAGTTCGCCGGCCTGGGCGCTCTCGTACATCCTGACGCTGGTCGGTATCGTCTCCTCGATCGCGGCGGACGCCGGCTACCTGGTGGTGATCCCGCTCGCCGCCGCGGCGTTCATCAGCGTCGGGCGCCACCCGCTGGCGGGCCTGGCGCTGGGCTTCGC
>JADYYZ010000124.1 GCA_020853405.1 Acetobacteraceae bacterium | reverse complement strand
GATGACAATCTGAAAATTCCTTGATCTCGCGCAAGATCAGGCATCGCCGACCTGACCGAAGTCAAGGGATGCCGGCGCGGTTTCCGCTCGACTGCGACGCCCCGCGCGCAACCGGCAGCCGGGGATGGCAGGGAGCAGGGTGCGAAAGCAATGACCTGCGAGACGATTCTGGCGGGATCGGGGCGCAGCCGCCGCCGCGCTGGAGAGGTCCCGCCCGACCTGGTGCTGGAACGCGCCGCTTCGTGCCCGCTGCTTGCCGGCCTTGCCCCCCCGGCACGCGAGCGGCTGCTTGGGCTTGCCAGCGTGCGCAGCTGGGCAAAGCACGGCATGATCCTTCGCGAAGGCGAGCGGCCGCGGAACCTCTACCTGCTGGTCGACGGCCTGGCCCAGCTCTGCACAATGTTCGAAAGGAGCCAGGTCACCCTGCTCATGCTGACGCCGGGCGCCTGCTTCGCCGCCTCGGCGCTGCTGCGCGGCGAGCCGATGCTGGCCGCCGCACAGGCGCTGCGCGCCTCGCTGGTTGCGGAAATCCCCGCCACCCCGTTTCTCGAACTGGTCCGCGCCATGGACCCGCTGGCACAGGGACTGCTGCAGGATTTCGCGATCGGCTACCGCAACGCGCTGCGCGAGATCAAGACCATGCGCCTGCCGAACAAGCGCGAACGGCTGCTGTCGTGGGTGCTGACGATGCAGCGCGAGGCGGGCGCGGGGAACGCGATCGAGCTGCCCTTCACCAAGGTTCAGCTGGCGGCACGGCTCGGCATGCAGCCCTCGACGCTGTCACGCCTGTTCGCGCGCCTGGCCCGGCACGGCGTGGAGGTGCAGGGCCGCTTCCTCCGGGTACGGGACATCGGGGCGCTGGAACGCCTCGGCGCCGAGGAAGGCCTGACCGAGCCGCCGGTTCCCTGATTCCGGAAGGCAACGGCCTTGGCCGATGATATGCCGCGCCGGTCGTGGCCTCAGTGCGGTCCGAGCTTGTGGTGCAGCCGCGCATCATGGCCGGAGAAGTGGCCGCTGAACCAGGCATCGAGCCGCCGGGCGATATCCGCGTCGGCAAGCTCGCCCTCGTCCATCATGTCGCGGATTTCGTCGAGCAGCGCCTCGTGCTCCTGCTTGTGCCCGTCATACTCCGCGTAGCGATGCGTGCGCATCAGCTTCTCCTCGAGCGCGAAGTGCGAGGAGATCGCGCGGTAGAGGTCGCCGAAGAACGCCTCCACGCCAGCATCGCCGCCGGCGCGGAGCGCGGCGTGCAACGTGTTGATGAGATCGATCAGCTCGCGATGCTCGTGGTCGATCGCGGGGTTGCCGACGCTGTAGCGGTCGTTCCATTGCAAGAGCGCCATGGTCGCCTTCCCTCCCGTTCCTTCCCGGTCCGGCCCTGCCGAGTATGCACCCGTTCAGCGCACGATGAAGCCAGAATCGGGCCGGAAGTCGATCACGAGGTTCTGCCCGGGAACAAGCTGCACGCGCTCGGTCCTGGCATGGTCGAAGCCGGTCTCGCGCCTGCTGTCGCGCAGCCGCACCGCGATCTCGTGCTCGCCCGCCGGCAGCGCGAAGCGGCGATAGACCTGCGAGGGACCGTCGCCCGAAAGCCCGGTCGGCGGCAGGCTTGCATGCAGCAGGGGCGCACCGTCGAGGTCGAGCTCCAGCAGCACCGGCAGGCGGCCGCGCGGGCATTGCACGGGGCGGCGCATGTTCGGCGGCAGCCGCGCCAGCTCCTCCTGGCTCAGCCGGCGGCACTCGCCGCGCCGGTCGGCGCCGTGGCTGAAGGTGATGGTCAGCATCGCCATGTCGTCGGCCAGCATGCGGGTGCGCGGCCGGTCGGAAAGCGCGGCCACGCCCGAGGTCAGGCCGAGCATCAGCAGGAACAGCACGGCCACCTGGCGCGCCACGGTCATTGCTGCCGTTCCTTTCGCGGCATCGGCGGGATCTCCTCGCGTGCGTTCGCCACTTCACGATCGAGCCGCCCCGCCTCCGAGCGCGAGGCCCAGACCATGCGCAGCCGCTCACGCGGGACACGGCTGCGCAGATAGGGATCGCGCGTGCGGTCAACCCGCGCCTTGGTCCAGGCGACGCCGAGGCGATGGTTGCCCGCGCTCTCGGGGCAGCCGGCCAGCACCACGGCATCGGCCAGATCACGCGAGAGGATGTAGTCGATCATCGATGGCGGCACCATGCCGACGCAGGGCACCAGCACCGTATCGGGGGCCTTGCGCCGGCCGGCGGCGCTGAACTCGCAGCCCAGCACCATCACCCGCGTCGGCCCCTGCAGCCCGGCCGAGACGGCGTGGCCCTGCTCGCGCAGCACGCGCAGCGGCTGGTCGGGCAGGTCGATGCCGGTCACCAGCTCCTCGCTCCGCCGGAACGGCGTCGAGGACGGGCAGGAGCCCATGCAGATGCCGCAGCCGACGCACAGCGCGGCATTGACGCTCGCCTCCGTCAGGAACGGCAGGCCGTCGCTGCGCGGCTTCATTCGGATCGCCTCGTACGGGCAGTCCTCGGCACAGCGGGTGCAGCCGTTGCAGTGCGGAAGATCGACCACCGCCGCCTTCGGCCGCCGCATCGGCGGCAGCCAGGGCATCGCGCCGAGCACGATCGTCGCCACCACCAGGATACCCCAGACCAGGTTCAGCGACACGCCATCGGCGATCGGGTAGAAGGGCAGGAAGAACCAGTCGAGCCCGACCGTCACGGGCAGCGACGACAGATCGGCCGGCCCCTGCGAGCGCGCGGGGTTGAGGATCGAGACGACCAGGAGTGCCCCGAGCGAGGCGCCGGCCAACAGCCGCGGCGGGTTCACCTTCGGCCGCGAGATGCGCAGGATGTGCACCCACATCAGGAACAGCAGGAACAGCGGCACCGCGATGTGCAGGAACACCATCAGCGTGAAGAAGCGGCTGGTCAGCGTGCCGGTCGAGACGAAGTTGCGCGCGATCGGCTCGCCGAAGATCGCGAGCTTGTCGAGCAGCTCCGAGGACACCACGGCGACGTACTGGGCAAGCCGGTCCCACACCAGCCAGTAGCCGGTGATGCCGGAGATGAAGACCAGCCACAGCACCGGCATGCCGGTGAACCACGAGAACCAGCGGGCGCCGCGGTAGCGGTCGCGCGCGAATTCGCGCAGCAGGTGCACCAGCATCAGCGCCACCATCAGGTCGGAAGCGTAGCGATGCAGGCTGCGCATTACCCCGGCATGGTACCAGTGCGCCAGTGTGATCGATTCGACCGAGGCATAGGCGCGCTCGACGCCGGTGTCGAAGAAGATGAACAGGTAGATGCCGCTGACCGCGACCACCCAGAAATGGAAGAAGCCGAGCGCGCCGAGCTGGGCGAGCGGATTGAGCGACGGCCCCACCAGGCGGTCGATAGGTCGTTCGATGCGGTCGAAGATGCCGGCGAGGAACCGCCGAAGCACGCCCATGGTTTCGCTTCTCGGATGCGCGGGGGTCGGAAAGGGTCAGGCCGTGGGAGGTGCCGCGCGACGGCTGCGCTTCCATTCCCGCGCGAACAGCGCGAAGCAGACGACCAGCGAAAACGCGGCGATCCCCGAGCCGAACACCAGCCCATAATCGATCCGGTAGCGGCCGGCGCCGGGATCGAAGGTCGTGCAGATGTAGCGGATGCGCTCGATCAGGTCGGGCAGCGAGGTGGCGGCGCGAAGCCGGCCGGATACCAGGTCGCGCAGCGGCTCGACCAGCACCGCGAAGGGAAACTCCTCGCCGTAGATCTGGCGCCTGATGCGGCCTTCGGCGTCGACCAGCGTCGTCTGGGTGATGTGGTCGAAGCCGCCGGTCGCCTCGGCATAGCTGAAGCCGAGCTCGCCGAGCAGCGCGGAAAGGGTCGCGGAATCGGCACTTGCATAGTGCCAGTTCGGCGCGACCGCGCCCTGCGCGGCGGCGAACTGCGCAACCCTGGCCGGCGTGTCGTAGCGCGCATCGAACCCGATGGTCAGCACGTTGAAGCGGCCCGGCCCGATCAGGCGGTTGGCGCGCGCGATCGAATCCTCGAGCTGGCGCGTCGCCACCGGGCAGACCGTGGAGCAGCTGGTGTAGATCAGGCTGATCACGACCGGCCGGCCGCGCAGTGCCGACAGCGCCAGCGGCTTCTGGTCGGACGTGGTCAGGACATGCTCGCCCAGCACCCGCCCGATCGCCGCCTCGCTCCTGGCGATCACGGCACGCGGGTCGAGCCGCTGTACGGGCGCCCCGATCGCCAGGGGCGCCGCCAGCGCAGCCGCCAGCAGCGCGGCCAGGAACCCAGCACGCCTCATGCCGGAACCCGGAGCGCGGCGTCGAGGAACACGCCCAGCAGCAGCAGCGACAGCTGTACCAGCGAGGCGCCGAAATTCGCCATCGCGGTCTTCGCGGACGGCGCCCGCCACAGCACGACGCTGCGCCAAAGGAACACCATGCCGCCGGCAAGCGCGGCGAGGCCATAGACCGGCCCCGCACCCAGCAGGACCGGCAGCAGCGAGATCGCAACCAGCGCGGCCGTATGCAGCAGCACCACCAGGGTCCAGACCCGGGCGGGCGCGACGGTGGAGAGCATCGGCACGCCGGCCGCGCGGTAATCGTCGGCCTTGGCGCCGGCCAGGCTCCAGAAATGCGGCGGCGTCCACAGGAACAGCACGACCGCCAGGATCAGCGGCTCGGGCGAGGGATCGGGGGTTGCGGCATAGGCGCCGGCAAGCACGGCGAAACTGCCGGAAAGCCCGCCGATGACGATGTTCCATCGGCTGCGCCGCTTCAGCCACACCGTATAGACGATGCCGTAGGTGAAGGCGCCCAGGAACACGAACAGGGTGGCAAGTCCGCCCGCCGCCGCCCAGGCCAGCAGCAGCGATGCCGCGAGCAGGCCGAGGAAGAGAGCCGGCCAGCCGAAGCCAGGCCGCAGCGTGCCGGTCGCGAACGGGCGCGCACGGGTGCGCCGCATGCGCCGATCGAGGTCGCGTTCGTAGTAGTGGTTGAAGGCACCGGACGCGCCCGATGCGCCGAGCACGCCGATCGCCAGCGCCGCCGCCCGCCAGGGCGACATCGCGCCCCAGCCCGAAGCTGCCATGCCGGCCAGCGCGGTCGCGGCGATCATCACGCCGATGCGGAGCTTCAGCACCGTCACCGTCATGTTGAGCGCCGCGACCACGGCCGATCCTCCCTTCCCGCTCCGGCTCAGCGGAACAGCCAGAGTTCCGACAGGTATTTCCAGTTCACGAAGTAGTAGAGCACGAAGGCGGCGAAGAAGATCGCCACCAGCACGATGGTGCCCGGCAGCTTCATGGTATGCTCGCTGCCGTAGCGCGACACCGCCGCGGCACCGCCTTCATGCAGCCCGAAGGTCAGTTTGTGGCCGCCGGTGATGCGCTTGCCGAACAGCACGCTGCCCACCACCACGACCACATAGACCACGCCGCCGATCGCGGCGATCACCGCGAAGACGCCGTTCAGGCCCATCATCAGGAAGGCGCCCGCCGAGTAGGCGAAGCCGATCGACGCATCGGAGAAGGTGATGTCCCAGTGGCGCCGCGCCACCCCGAGCGTGCCCGCGCCCATCATGAACAGCGAGATGCCGGCAGCGCCGATACCGAACAGATAGGGCTGCCACTTCGCCAGCGTCGGGAACATGATCTCGCGCTGGAACACCAGCGGCACCACCAGGTAGGTGGCGCCCATGAAGGCGAGCGTGGTGCCGGCCACCACCGTGCCGTGGAAATGGCCCGGCACGTAGATGGTGTTGTGCATCAGCACGTTCAGCTGCTCGGTGCCCAGCACGACGCCGGAAATGCCGCCGATGAAGCCGAAGAACACCAGCGAGAGGAACATCCCCGAGAAGGCGGGGTTGCCCCACGGCGCCTTGCGCAGCCACTCGAACACGCCCTTGGTGAAGCCGTTGCGCCGCTGCGCCGCCTCGATCGCGCCGGGCACGGTCAGCCCGTGGATCATCGAACCGAGCACCGCGAGATACATCATGTAGCTGGTGTTGACGATCTTCCAGGTCGAGGTCATTCCCGGCTCGGCCAGCAGGTGGTGTGCCGATGCGAGCTGCAGGAACAGGATGTAGAGCAGGAAGGCCGACCGGCTGACCTTCTCCGACAGCGGCTTGGCGCCGAGCAGCAGGGCTGCGGTCATGTACCACAGCGACACGTGCGCCGAGACGTTCATCTGCTGCGAGGAGTGGCCGAGGCCCCACCAGATCACCTTGTAGAGCAGGGGGTCGATGGTGTTGACCAGCCCCAGCGACCACAGCCAGGTCGGGATCAGGATGATCGCGCCCGAGGCGAGGGTGAAGACCGCGATGATCGCCGCGGTCAGCGCGCCGAACGTGACCAGCGGGATCGACCCCTCATAGGTCTTCTCCTGCTTGGCGATGACCAGGGTGGCGAAGAAGATCGCAACCGCCAGCAGCGCGCCCACCGCGAACAGGATCAGCGACAGGTAGAAGATGGGCCGCGCCATCATCGGCGGATACGACGTGAACATCACCGTCGAATCGCCCTGCAGCACCGCGACATTGGCGAGCACCGCGCCCACCACCATCAGCACGAAGGCGAGCATCGCGGTCTTCGGCGCGGCCAGCCGGCAGTTCAGCAGGATCGCCGAGGCGAAATATAGTACCGCGACCTCGAAGAAGATGATCCAGAACAGCAGCACGTTGGCGCCGTGCCCGGTGAGCACCAGGTAGAACCAGTCGGCCGGCAGCAGGTGCACCGCCGGCCAGCGCGTCAGCGCCACCAGGAGGCCCATCAGGCCGCCGACGGCAAGGAAGATCACGGCGGCGACGGCGTTGGCCTTGATCAGCGTCTCGGCCGCCGCATCGACCTTGAGCCCGGTGTACTGGCAGGTGCGGAAGCGCGCGGCGAGGCCGGCAAGCCGCCCCGATGAAGCGGTTGTCGCGGTCATCGTCTCACCTCCCCTGCCCGGCCGGCGCGCCGGCACGCCCGGGTTCCACCACATAGATGCGGCCGGTCATCGTGTGGTGGCCGATGCCGCAATACTCGTTGCAGACGATCCCGAACTCGCCGGTCTCGGTCGGCGTCAAGGTCAGCACGTGCTCGTAGCCCGGATGCACCTGGATGTTGATGTTCGTGGGCTGCAGCGAGAACCCGTGCTGCCAGTCGATCGAGGAGAGGTGGAAGCGGTAGCTCCGCCCGCGCTCGAGTTCGAGGATCGGCCACCACTGCCAGAGCCGCCCCAGCAGATAGACCTCGTTGCCCTCGCGCGGCCGCACCACGGGCACGCCGTCCTCCTCGCGCACGGTGTTCTCCTGCGCGAACGTCTCCACCCGCTCCTGGAAGGTGGCGGGGTCGATCCGGTAGGCCTCGTTGCTCAGGTTCTGCTGGCCGATGAAGTGCCAGGCGATCATGAAGAAGAACATGAACAGGCCCCAGAGCAGGGCGATGAAGACCCAGACGAGCTCGATGCGCTCGATCGGCTCGTTCCACCAGATTCGCCTGGCGGGAGGCGTGATGGCCATGGCTTCGGTTCTCCCTGTCGATCAGCTGGCGCGGGCGGCCTGGACGCGCGGACGCTCAGCGCGCGATCGGAATCGAGGCGACTTCCATCACGCCCCAGAGCAGGTAGAGCACCGTCGGAATCGTCACGCCGAAGAACAGCAGCAGGAACGGATCATCGAGCAGCCGCTGCATCGCGGGAACCGGCTCCGCCGCGTCGTCCTGTTCGTCCGGTTTCACATCTTCGGGCATCGCAACCTCCCCTGGCTCCGCCGCACGTGACTCCGCCGCACGCACCGCTGGCAGCGCGACGCTAGGCCGCGCCTTCCCGGCTGCACTTGACTTTCGTCAAGGAGCGCCCCGCCAGCCTGCACCGATGCTGGGCGCGGACGACCGGTCGAGCAGGCCGGCTGACAGGACTGGCTGACCAAGGACGACGCCATTGCCCGGCATGAGCCGCCGCGCGCTGCTGCCACGCCTTCTGGCTGGCGCGGCCATAGCGATTCCGGCCGCCGATTCGCCGCACGCGCTTGCGTCCGGCGACGGGCCTGTGCGCGCCGGCGCGTGGCGCCTCGTTTATGTCGGTGCCGATGATTGCGCGCCGTGCCGGCAGTGGCGGGATGCGCACTGGTCTTCCGTGCGGCGCAGCACCGCCTTCCAGGCGATCGAGTTCGTCGAGGTCCGCGCGCCGCGCGCTGCCTTTCTGTTGCGCGACGAGTACTGGCCCGAGGCGCTGCGGCCGCTGCGCGGGAACATCCCGAAAGGTGCCGGCGTGCCGCTCTGGCTGCTGGTCGAGCATGGCACGGTTGTCGCGCGCGCCTGGGGAGTAGAGGGTTGGCGCGATACCATCCTTCCCGCGCTTCGCCGTGCCGCGTCGGCGCGCATCGATCCGATTTCCACCCCACTGGCAGGAACCCCGGCATGACGAGAACATTCCTTACCGCCCTGGCGATGACCGCGATGCTGGCCGGCCAGGCGGTCGCCGACGACCATGGAGATGCCGACGCCGGCAAGCGGATATTCGCCCAGTGCCGCGCCTGCCACGTCACCGACCGGGGTGCGCGAAGCCCGGTCGGCCCCAACCTGTATGGCGTGTTCGGCCGCACCGCCGGCACGCTGGAGGGCTTCCGCTTCTCGGAGCCGATGAAGAAGAAGGGTGCCGAGGGCCTGGTCTGGAACAACCAGACGATCCGCGCCTACATCGCCAATCCGCGCGCGGTGGTGCCGGGCGGCAGCATGGTATTCGCCGGCATCCGCAACGAGAAGCAGCTCAACGACCTGATCGCCTATCTGCGCAAGGAGACCGGGGCGCAGTAGCCGCGCCTGCACGTCGTCTGCTCAGCCGACGGCGCGCACGGGGCGTCGGCGGCGGGGCGCCTGGTTGCGCCGGCACCCAGGGGTGCCTGATGCTGCGTGCACCGGGTGATCCGGCGGGCGGTCAATCGAGCCGCGCGCCGGACTCGCGGACCACCGGCCCCCAGAACTGCATTTCGCGCCCCCACTGCACGCGGAATGCGTCTGCCGAGGAGCCGACGACGTTGACGCCAAGCTCCTGCAGCCTGCTGCGGCACTGTGGGTCGGCCGCCGCCTCGATGCTTGCCTGCTCCAGCGTGCCGATCACAGGCCCGGGCGTCGCGCCAGGTGCGAAGACTCCGTACCAGTTCTGCGTCTCGTAGGCCGGCAGGCCGGATTCCTGCATGGTCGGCACCTCGGGCAGCAGCGCCACCCGCCCGGGCGATGTCACCGCCAGGGCCTTGATCATGCCTTCGCGGATCTGTGGCAGCATCACCGGCACCGCGTCGATCATCATGTCGACCTCGCCCGTCATGAGCGCATTCAGCGAAGGCCCGCCACCGCGATACGGCACGTGGGTGAGCTCGATGCCCGCCTGTTTCGCGAACAGGACCGCAGAAAGATGCACGATGGTTCCGTTGCCGCCCGACCCGTAGGTCAGCTGTCCGGGCTCGCGCCTGGCCATGGCGATCAGGTCGGCGACGGTGGCGACGGCAAGCCCCTTCCTGACCGCCAGCACGTTCGGCGAGCGCCCGACTTCAGAGACGGGCGCGAAATCGCGCTCCGGGTCGTATGGCAGGCGCGAATAGAGGAAGTTGTTCAGCACGATGCTGGAGAGCGTGTGCAGGATGATCGTGTAGCCGTCCCCAGCCGCCTTGGCAGCCGCATCGGCGCCGATGGTGCCGCCGGCACCTGCCCTGTTGTCGATGACGACCGGCTGGCCCAGATGGCTGCCGAGGCACAGGCCGAAGATCCGCCCGACGATATCCGCGCCGCCGCCTGGCGCGTACGGCACGATCATCCGCACCGGCCGGGTCGGAAAGGTGCCCGGCTGCGCGGCCACCGGCATGGCGGACAGCGCAGCAAGGACCACGAAGGCGGCAAGAACCGGCCGGGTCGGCCGTTCCCGACGATCGTGCGGCATGCGCGACGCTGCTGCTGGCGACATGGCGAGGCCTCCCGGTTGAACTCAGATCCCGAATCGCGGGCAAGCTGCCCGGCGGCATTGCGATGAGCGCCAGGGCGTTGCGTTTCCTCGCGCCCGGCGCTGACGCGGTGCGTCAGCCGAGCCGCCGCGCGATCTCCTCGCCCAGCGCCGCCGTGAACGCCCTGGTGCCGAGCGGCCCGCCCAGGTCGCGGGTACGACGGGCGGGATCGGCCACCAGCGCATCGACGGCGGCGTCGATCGCCTGCCCCGCCCGGGCGAAGTTCTCGCGGCCCGGCTGCTGGCGCGCGAGCCAGTCCAGCAGCATCGCCGCGGACAGGATCAGCGAGGTCGGGTTGGCCTTGTCCTGCCCCTGGATGTCGGGTGCGGAACCATGCTGGGCCTGCGCCATGCATCTGGTGTCCGAGGCATTGATTGCCCCACCCAGCCCCAGGCTGCCCGACAGTTCCGATGCCTCGTCGGAGAGAATGTCGCCGAACATGTTGGTCGTGACCACGACATCGAAGCGCTGCGCATCACGCACCAGGAGTGCCGCCATCGAATCGATCAGCTGCTCGTCGTAGGTGACCTCGGGAAAGTCGCGGGCGACCGCGCGCACCTCGCGCAGGAACAGGGCTTCCGACACCTTGATCACGTTCGCCTTGTGCACGGCGGTGACCTTCCTGCGCCGGCGCCCCCGCGCGAGCTCGAACGCCGCCCTGGCGATCCGGCGCGAGCCGTGCGCGGTGATCTTGCGCACCGAAAGTGCCAGATCCGGTGTCGGCATGAACTCGCCGATGCCCTGGAACATGTTGCGGTCGGAATAGAACCCTTCGGTGTTCTCGCGCACGATCACGAGCTCCATCCCGGTGCGGCCGTAATGCGGAAGCCCCTCGCGCGAGCGACTCGGACGGATATTGGCGTAGAGATCGAGCACCACGCGGAGCTCGGCCGAAATGTTGATGCCGCCCTGGGCCCGGGCCGGATAGTCGGAGTGCGAGACCGGACCCAGGATGATCCCGTCGGCGGCGCGGCAGGCATCCAGCACGCCATCGGGCACCGTCGTGCCGAGGCGCTTCAGCGCTGCCAGCCCCACCTCGAACTCCTGATACTCCAGCCCCAGGCCCAGGCGTCGATCGATTCCTTTCAGGATCTCGACCGTCGAAGCCGTGATCTCCGGGCCGATACCGTCACCGGGCAGGACCGCAAGGCGCATGGTGGTTTCCTCCAGATCGAGTCAATTTGCATCAGGAGATCGTATATATCAAGCAAGAAAAACAATCTCTCCTTGAACTCCGACCCGAACCCTGCGCTCGATGGCGTTCCCAGCCGACCCCGGACAGAGACCATGCGCAAGCGTTCCACGCCACCCGACCGCACGCCGCAGGCGAAGCCGCCGGCCACACCTCCGGCCACGCCGCCGCACGCCGGGCTGTCAGGCCGCCTGGCCGGTGAGATCATCGAGCGGGCGCGCCGCCAGCAGCTGCCGCCGGGCACGCATCTGCCGGAACTCGGGCTGGCCGAGCTGTTCCGTGTCTCGCGCACGCCGATCCGGATCGCGCTCAAGGCCCTGCAGGCGCAGGGCATCGTCGAGCAGCAGCCCAACCGGGGCTTCTTCCTCAAGCACCTGCCCGAGGCAGGGGAAGGCGGGCCGGCTGCTGCCGATCCGGCCGAGGACGCGCTCTATTTCCGTATCGCCGATGACCATCTCCGCGGCCGGCTGGGCGAACGTGTCGGCGAAAGCGAGCTGATCCGCCGCTACGCCACGACGCGCTCGCACATCCTGCGGCTGCTCGCGCGCATGACGCAGGAAGGCTGGGTCGAGCGACTGCCCGGCCAGGGCTGGGCCTTCCTCCCCGTCCTGAGGTCGCCCGAGACCTACGCCCAGAGCTACCGCTTCCGCATCCTGCTGGAGCCTGCCGCGCTGCTGGAGCCCGGCTATGCGCTCGCGCATGCGACCGCCGAGCGCCTGCGCACCGAACAGCATGCGATGCTGGCCGGCGGGTGGCAGCGTTTCTCCTCGGCCGAGACGCACCGGATCGGCGCCGAATTCCACGAAGCGATCGTCGGCGGGTCGGGCAACATCTTCATGATCGAGTCGCTGCGGCGGGTGAACCGGATGCGGCGGCTGCTGGAATACCGGATCAACGAGGATCGCACGCGGCTGGTACGCATCTGCGGCGAGCATCTGCGCCTGCTCGACCTGATCGAGGCCGGCGACATGGCGAAGGCCGCCGCGTTCCTGCGCGTGCACCTGGAAGGCTCGCAGCAGGCCAAGCAGACGCTGATCGCCCCGCGCGCGGCGCCGGCGCGCGCGCCCGGCCCCCGCCTGCAAGGGGCGGCCTGACTGGCCTCGCCCTGAAGGCGGCCGCGCGCGTCAGGCCGCCGGCCTGAGCGCGTCCTTGCGTGCCGGATCGGCGAACAGCCACAGATGCGCGCGCGGCAGGCTGAGCCACAGGCGCGAGCCTTGCGCCACCCTGGCACTTCCCCGCGCACGCAGTTTCAGGCTGTGGTGGGCAAGCCGGTACTCCCAGTGGTCGCCCAGATAGAGACAGGCCTCGACCTCGGCCGCCAGCCGGCCTTCCCCCGGCTCATCGGAAAGCCCGACGCGTTCGGCGCGCAGCACGCCGACCACCGCCTGTCCCGGCGCGAGCGGTTCGCGCGGGGTGCCGGGCAGGCGCCAGTCCGGCCCCTCGATCGTGCCATCGGCGCCCAGCGTGCCGTGGAACAGGACGTTGGTGCCGAGGAACTCGGCGACATAAAGATCGGCCGGCTCCTCGTAGAGCTCGCCCGGCGAGCCATCCTGCACGACGACGCCGGAGCGCATCAGCAGCACCCGGTCGGCAACCGAAAGCGCCTCGCCCTGGTCGTGGGTGACGATCACCGCGCAAATCCCGAGCTCGAGGATGAGCTGGCGGATCCAGAACCGCGCCTCCTCGCGCAGTTTCGCGTCCAGGTTGGACAGCGGCTCGTCCAGCAGCAGCACCGATGGCTCGTAGACCAGCGCCCGGCAGATCGCGACCCGCTGCTGCTGGCCGCCGGAGAGCTGGTCGGGGTAGCGCTCGCGCAGATGCGCCAGCCCCAGCTGCTGCAATGTCCTTCCGACCCGCGCCTCGATATCGGCCTTGCCGGCGCCACGCAGGCGAAGCCCGAAGGCGACATTCTCGAACACTGTCCGATGCGGCCACAGCGCGTAGGACTGGAACACGAAGCCGATGCCCCGCTTCTCCGGCGGCACCCAGGTACCATCGGTGGCATCGAAGGCGACCTGGCCGCCGATCTCGATCCGGCCGCGCTCCGGCCGCTCCAGCCCCGCAAGCGAGCGCAGCACGGTCGTCTTGCCGCAGCCCGACGGCCCGAGCAGTGCGACGATGCGGCCGCGCTCGGCGGCCATCGAAACGCCGCGCAGGACGTGCGCCTGCCCGAGCGTCTTGTGCAGGTCGCGAACCACGAGATCAGCCATGCATCCTCGCTCCCAGGCGCAGCGCAAGCCCCATGCCGACGGCGGTAAGCACGACGCTGACGAACGACAGCGCCGCGATGACGTCCATCGCCCCGGTCGCCAGCAGCGAGACGATGAGCGAGCCGATGACCTCGGTGCCGGCGCTCAGCAGATAGACCCCGGTCGCGTATTCGCGCAGGAAGACGATCATGATCAGGGTCCACGCGCCGACCAGCCCCGGCCGCAGCAGCGGCGCCAGGATCCGGGTCCAGGTCTGGCCGATGGTGGCGCCCGCCGTGCGCGCCGACTCCTCGAGCTCGGGCGCGACCTGCAGCAGCGACGCCTGGATCAGCCGCAGGCCGTAGGCGAGGCCGACGACGATATAGGCGATCAGCAGGCTGGCCAGCGTCGGCCGGAGCGGCGTCAGGAACGGCACGAACAGGAACAGCCAGAAGAAGGCAAGCCCGATCACCAGGCCTGGCAGCGCGCGCGGCAGCAGCACCAGGTAGTCGAGCAGGGTGGCGCCAGGCCCTTTCCAGCGATGCCCGGCAAGGGCGACCAGCAGGTAGGCACCGACCGCGAGCGCGCCGCCGATGCCGGCGATCAGCACGGTGTTGATCATGCCGCGCAGCAGGCTGGGCACTTCCAGGAGCTGGCGGAAATTGGCCAGCGTGAGATGCTCGCTGATCCGCACGCCCTGGCCCCAGGCATCGACGAACGCGCGCAAGGTGATGCCGCCGACCGGCAGCAGCACCGCCACCAGGAACCACAGGCCGATCGCGGCAAGGGCCAGCGCCTTGCCGGTGGTGCTGAGGCGGAGCGGCGTCGCCCGCGCGCCCTTGCCGCCAAGCGTCGCGAAGCGCCGCGCCCGGCCGAGCAGCCGCCGCTGGATCCAGACCAGGGGAAGCGTGAGCCCGACCAGGATGATCGCGACCACGGCCATCAGGTGATAGGTCGGCAGGCCGAACAGCGTCGTCAGTTTGTAGATGTAGGTGGTCAGCACCAGCAGCCCGCCGGGATCGCCGAGCACCAGCGGCAGGCCGAAACTCTCGAAGCCGAGCAGCAGGTTCAGCGCCACCGCGAACACCAGCGCCGGCAGCGCCAGCGGCAGCGTCACCTCCCAGGCGACCCGCCACAGCCCGGCCCCGGTGGTGCGCGCCGCCTCCTCGAGGTCGGCCGGCAGCGCGCGCATGGCGGAGGACGCATAGAGATAGACATGCGGCACGTGGCTGAGGCCGCCGATCACGATCAGGCCCCCGAGCCCGTAGATGTTCCAGGGCGACGGGCCGAGCCAGGGTTCCAGAAAGAGCGAGACGAACCCCGACGGCCCGACCGACACCGTGTAGCCGAACGCGAGCACGATCGAGGAGAGGAACATCGGCACCAGGACGAGCGGTTCGATCAGGCGCGCGCCCGGGATGTCGGTGCGCGTCAGCAGGAAGGCGAGGCCGGCGCCAAGCGGCACCGACAGCGCGGTCATGCCGACCGAGAAGATCGCCGTGGTCGTAAGCGCGTCCCAGAAATCCGGATCGCCCAGCACATAGGCCCAGGCATCCGGACCCAGCCGTGACGAGGTATCGAAGAATGGCCCGTCGAGCAGGCTCTGGAAGCCGATCAGCCCGACCGGCGCCAGCACCGCAGCCGCCAGCACGACCAGCACGGCAAGGCGGAAGAGAGTGGCATCGCCGCTGCCGCGGAAGTGCGGGAAGGCCCGCCCCGCGCGCATGCCGGGCGGCGCTGCCGTGCCCGCCACCTTCAGCCCTGCAACGCCCGGCGCCACTCCCGGATGAATTCGACCCGCGTCCGCGTCTCCAGGTAGCTCGCGGTCTCGGCGTTGACGGGGATGACCTGCAGCTTGCCGCCGACCAGGCGGGTGATCCCACCCAGGCTCATCGGCCCCTCGACATCGGAACGGACGGAAGGAACCTGGCGTTCCGACATCAGTTTCTGGCCGGCGAGCGAGAGCATGAAGTCGAGGAAGATCTTGCCGGCGTTGGGATGCGGCGCACCCTTGGGGATGATCGCGACGCGCGAGAAGGCAGGCACGTAGTCGGCCAGGAAGGCGACACCGATATTCTGGCTGTGGCGGACCCACTCCATGGCGTAGGAGCCGATGACGTTGAACAGCAGCGCGTGCTCGCCCGAGACCGCCTTCTCGCGCATCTGGCCGGAGCTGCTGTAGACCTTGCCGCCGGCGGCGCCGAACGCCTTGATGATCTCCCAGAACTCCGGAACGTTGCGCTGCACCGCGGTGTGGTACAGGAAACCAGTTCCGGACTTTTCCGGATCGAACGTGCCGACCTTGCCGCGCAGCTCGGTGCGGCGGTCGCGCAGCATCGCCAGCAGTTCGGCATGCGATTTCGGCACGGTGTTCTCGGGCATCAGCGTCTTGTTGAAGAGCACTGCGGCGGGTTCCACCGTGGTGCCGTATGCGTGATCCCGATACGAAGCCCACGCCGGCAGGTGCACGATCTCCGGCGAGCGGTAGGGCTGGGTGAGGCCGCGCTCGACCAGGCTCAGCAGCTGGTCCATGGCCGAGGTCCAGACGAGATCCGAGCCGACCTGGTTCGCCGCCGCCTCGCTGATGACCCGGTTGAAACTGCCATTGGTGCCGAGGTCGTTCCAGTCGACGACGATCATCGGATGGGCGGCCTTGAATGCCTCCAGCAGGCCCTGCGCCTGGGCGGAGTCGGTCGAGGTGTAGATCGAGACCCGACCCTCCTTGCGGGCGGCCTCGACCATCGCGGCATAGTCGGCGGGATAGAAGGCAGGAACGGCGAACGGTGCCTGGGCCAGCACCGGCCTTGCCGCGGCAAGCGTGGGCATGGCGATGGCTGCCGACAGCACGGATCGACGGGTGGGGTTCATGACCGCTTTCCTCTCTGCGAATTGCCGTTCGGCACGAGGCCGCATTGCATGCTTGCCGGGAGGATTGCGCTAAGCAGCAGAAAAATGCAATAGCTGAGTATCGCTTGGCGGCGCCCCGTCAGGTGCCGCGCGATCGGCGGCCCGCCGAGGTGCCCGGCCGCATCCCGAAGCCGGAGAGGCGGGCCGCGGCACCTTCCAGCAACCGTGCCCGCGCCGCGCGCCCGCGATCGAGGTGCTGGACCAGCAGCGCCGCCGCCCCTGCCTGGTCCGCCATCTCCAGCCGGTCCAGGATGGCGAGGTGCTCGCGCGCCTGCGTCTCCAGCCGTCGCAGATCGAGCGCGACCACATAGCCGGCAAGCCGGCGCAGGCGCGTGAGGCGAAGTGCCGCGTCGGCGAGGAAGCGGTTGCCCGATGCCTGCACAAGCGCGAGGTGGAACCCAGCGTTCAACTCAAAAATCCGGCGGGGGCTCGGGGCCGGTGCGTGGCCCGACAGGCCCTGCTGTTCGGCACGCAGGCGCGCCAGGGTCGCGGGCGCCAGGCTGAAGCCCGGTGAAAGCAGGGCCGCCGGCTCGATCGCGCGGCGCATCACATAGGCTTCGTTGTCGGCGGCCGGCCCGTCGATCAGCGGCAGGAAGCGCCAGCCGCCCGCCGGGCCCGGCTCGGCCCAGCCCTCGGCCGCCACGCGCAGCATCGTGCGCCGCAGCGGCCCGCGCGGCACGGCGTAGCGCCGCACCAGCTCGGCCTCGGCGATGCTGTCGGGAATGCTGCCCGCCAGCCGGTCGGCGGCGAGCTGCCAGTAGAGCTGGTCGGCCACGTCGCCCGGGAGCTCCGTGCCGAACGGGTCCTCGCCGGCGGGCGGCAGCCGGCGCAGCACCAGCCCGCGCCCGGTGGCCGCCGGCACCGCCAGCCCGTGCCGGGCCAGCACCCCAAGCGCGCCGCGGACCGGCGCGCGCGACGTGCCAAGGGCGGCGGCCAGCCGCGGCTCGGTCAGCCGCATGCCGGGCAGCGCGGCTTCGGCGCGCAAATGCTCCAGCATCGTGCGCGCCAGCGAGCGATGCAGGATCTCGGCGGGGATTCGGGCCACAGTCGCTCCTCTGGGCCGAGCGCGGCAGGCATGCATACCGTGTCGGGCCGGATTGGCTATTGTCTTTTATGTCTATTAACGACATCATGGTTGCCGAGATCGAGGAGGAACGCAATGGCCGTCCCACCCCCGGTTCCCACCGGGCTTCTCAGGGGCAGTTTCGGAACGCGCCGCCATGTCGACCTGAAACGGGCGGCCGGCGCGGCGCTCGGCCGGATGCCGTGGTGCCATCGCGTGCTGCTGGAAAACCTGCTGCGCAGCGCCGATCCCGACGTGGCGGAGGCGGGAAAGGCAGCGCTGCTTGGCTGGCTCGATACCGGCCATAGCGAGGCCGAGATCCCGTTCGCGCCCGGCCGGATCCTGATGCACGACACCACCTGCGGCCCCGCCCTGGTCGACATCGCGGCGATGCGCGACCGGCTGGCCGAGGCAGGGGGCGATCCTCGCCTGCTCAACCCCGCCGTGCCGGTCGCGACCTCGACCGATCATTCTCTCGCGGTCGATGTTTCCGCCGTGCCCGACGCGCTGGCCACCAACATGGCGCGCGAGATGGCGCGCAACGCCGAACGCTACCGCTTCATGAAGTGGGCGGCGCAGGCGGTGTCGGGCTTCCGCGTCTTTCCGCCAGGCACCGGCATCATGCACACCATCAATCTCGAGCTCCTGGCGAGCGTGGTCGCGACCGAGGCCCGCGACGGTGCGCAGTGGGCGGTGCCCGACACGCTGGTCGGCACCGACAGCCACACGCCGATGGTCAATGCGATCGGTGTGCTCGGCTGGGGGGTGGGCGGCATCGAGGCCGAGGGCGTGATGTTCGCCGTGCCGGTCTCGCTGCGCGTGCCGGAGGTCGTCGGCGTGAACCTCACCGGCACCCTGCCGGACGGCGTGCTTGCGACCGATCTTGCGCTGGTGGTGACGGAGCGGCTGCGCCGGCTCGGCGTCGCCGGCGCCTTCGTCGAGTTCTTCGGGCCTGGGGTTGCGACGCTGAGCGCGATGCAGCGCGCGGTGATCGCCAACATGGCTCCCGAGTACGGCGCCACCACCGGCTTCTTCGCGATCGACGCGGCAACCCTCGACTTCCTGCGCATGACCGG
>JADYYZ010000123.1 GCA_020853405.1 Acetobacteraceae bacterium | reverse complement strand
GTGACGAACGACGAGTACAACCGCGCCGATACCTCGCCGATGGAGCGCGGCACCGGCCTGTTCGGCGAAGGCGGGCTGAACCTGTTCGGCACCGGCCGCAACAACCGCGCCGATGGCCCGGCCGGCATCGGCGTCAATGCGTATCTATGGCGCGCGACGCTGGATACCGTCTCGTTCATGCCGCTCGCCTCGGCCGACCCGTTCGGCGGGGTGGTGCTGACCGACTGGTACCAGCCGCCCGCCGCCAATGGCGAGCGTTTCAAGGTCAGCGCCTTCATCATGGGCCAGCAGCTGCGCAGCGATGCGGTGCGGGTATCGGTGTTCCGCCAGATCCAGCGCAACAACGCCTGGGTCGATGCGCCGGTGGCCCAGCAGACCGCCGCCGATCTCGAGGATCGCATCCTGGCCCGCGCGCGCGAACTCCGGATCCAGAGCGTCCAGGCATCGCGCTGAGCGGGGCGGCGGCGGGCGCGGGGGTTCGCTGCCTCGCGTGCCGGCGGGCGGCTGTTGCGCCTGCCCTTTTCGCGCCCCGTCCCACGCGCTAATTCCTCGGCCATGACCAAGCCCGCGGCCACCTTCCAGCCCGCCTATCCGTTCGATGCCATCGAGACCGGCTGGCAGGCACGCTGGGCCGAGGCCCGCAGTTTCGAGGTGGCGGACGGCGAGGGAGCCGCCAGCAAGCCGAAATGCTACGTGCTGGAGATGTTCCCCTATCCGTCGGGGCGCATCCACATGGGCCACGTGCGCAACTATACCTTCGGCGACGTGATCGCCCGCTTCCGCCGCGCCCGCGGCTTCGAGGTGCTGCACCCGATGGGCTGGGATGCGTTCGGCCTGCCCGCCGAGAACGCGGCGCGCGAGCGCAAGATCCACCCCGCGCGCTGGACCTACGACAACATCGCCGCCATGCGCGCGCCGCTGAAGCGGCTCGGTTTCGCGATCGACTGGAGCCGCGAGTTCGCCACCTGCGATCCCGAATACTACGCCGCCCAGCAGCGCCTGTTCGTCGATCTGTTCGAGGCGGGGCTGGTCGAACGGCGCGAATCCTGGGTCAATTTCGACCCGGTCGATCACACCGTGCTTGCCAACGAGCAGGTGATCGACGGCCGCGGCTGGCGGTCGGGCGCGCCGGTGGTGCGCAAGCAGCTGGCGCAGTGGTTCTTCCGCATCACCGACTATGCCGGGCCGCTGCTCGATGCGCTCGCCACGATGAAGGACTGGCCCGAGCGTGTGCGCGCGATGCAGACCCAGTGGATCGGCCGCAGCGAAGGTGCCGAGTTCCGCTTCCGCCTTGCCGAACCGGTCGGCGGCCACGCCGATGTCAGCGTCTTCAGCACCCGCCCCGATACGCTGTTCGGCGCCAGTTTCGTCGCCATCGCGCCCGACCATCCGCTTGCCGCGGCACTCGCCGCCGACGATCCGGCACTCGCGAAATTCATCGCCCAGTGCGCCAAGGGCACGCACACCGCGGCCGAGATCGAGACCGCCGAGAAACTCGGCATGCCGACCGGCGCGCTTGCCATCCACCCGTTCGACGAGGCGCGCCGTGTGCCGGTGTGGGTCGCCAATTTCGTGCTGATGGAGTACGGCACCGGCGCGGTGTTCGGCTGCCCCGGGCACGACCAGCGTGATTTCGAGTTCGCGACGAAATACGCGCTGCCGATCCTGCCGGTGCTGGCCGCACCGGGTGCTGCCGCCTCGGTCGGGGCCGAGGCCGACCTGCGCACCGATGGCGTGGTGATGGTGAATTCGCGCTTCCTCGATGGGCTGGCGCCCGAGGAAGCGATCCGCCGTGCCATCGACGCGCTCGAACAGCGCGGGCAGGGAAGGCGCGTGGTGCGCTGGCGGCTCCGCGACTGGGGGGTTTCGCGCCAGCGCTACTGGGGCTGCCCGATCCCGATCATTCATTGCGATTCGTGCGGGCCGGTGCCGGTGCCGAAGAACGAGCTGCCGGTGCGGCTGCCCGACGACGTCGATTTCAGCCACCCCGGCAACCCGCTCGACATCCACCCGACCTTCCGCCACGCCGCCTGCCCGCGCTGCGCAAGGCCTGCCCGGCGCGAGACCGACACGCTTGATACCTTCGTCGATTCCTCGTGGTACTTCCTGCGCTTTTGCGCGCCGCGGGCGGGGGACATCGACGACGCGGCGGTCGGCCGATGGATGCCGGTGGACCAGTATATCGGCGGCATCGAGCACGCGATCCTGCACCTGCTGTACAGCCGCTTCTTCACCCGCGCGCTCCGCGATGCCCGCAAGGCGCCGGCGATCCCCGAGGAGCCGTTCGCCGCCCTGTTCACCCAAGGCATGGTGACGCACCAGACCTTCCGCACCGAGGACGGCACCTGGCTCTACCCCGAGGAGGTGCTGACCAAGGCCGACGGCAGCCTGGTGAGCACCGGCGGCCGCCCCGCGATCGCCGGCCGGGTCGAGGCGATGAGCAAGTCGAAGCGCAACATCGTCGATCCGGAAAAAATCATCGCCGACTACGGGGCGGATACGGCGCGCTGGTTCATCCTCTCCGACAACCCGCCCGAGCGCGACGTGGAATGGACCGATGCCGGCGTGCGCGGTGCCGCCCGCTTCATGGACCGCATCTTCCGGATCGGCACCCAGGTCGCTGCCCTGCCCCGGGGCGGCAACGGCGGCAATGGTGCCAACGGCGCCGCGGCGGCAGCGGATGCGCCCGCGCGCGCGGTGCTGAAGGCGGCCCATGCTGCCATCGGCCGCGTCACCGAGGCGATCGAGACCTTCAGTTTCCATGTCGGGCTTGCGCACCTGCATGTGCTGCTTTCGACCATTGCCGATGCGCTGCCCGGCGCCGAGGCGCTGCCCGCGCGCGCGGCCGCGCTGCGCGACGCGATGGGCCTGTTCGTGCGGCTGGCCAACCCGTTCGTGCCGCACCTGACCGAGGAACTGTTCGCGAAACTTCACCCGGCGGCCGGCGGCTGGCTGGTCGATCAGCCCTGGCCCGAGGCCGACCCCGAGCTCGCCCGCGCCGAGACGCGCGCGATCGCGATCCAGGTCAACGGCAAGACCCGCGCCGTGCTGGAGGTTGCCGCCGACAGTGCGATGGAGCACGTGGCCGCCGAGGCGATGCAGGATGCCAAGGTCGTCCACGCGATCGGCGGCAGGAAGATCCGGCGCCAGATACTGGTGGCGCAGCGCCTCGTGAATTTCGTGCTCGAATGATTTTTCGCCGCACGCTGCTGCTGGCGGTGCTGGGGGCCTGCGGCTATCGCGGCGACGTGCCGGCCCAGCGCGTGCCCGGCCGCGCGCCGCAGGTCGGGCTGACGGTCGCCGCGCGCAGCGAGCGCCAGGCGCAGCTGCTGCGCGACTACCTCGATGCCGCGCTCACCTCGAGCGGTGCCGCCGATCGGATCGCCGGCGTCGCGCTGCGGCTGGAGGTGAATTCGCAGCAGCTGATGATCCGGCGCGACGAGACGCCGAGTCGCGGGCGGCTGACCGCGACCGCGCAATACGTGGTGGCACCGCGGCCGACCGCGCCGGGCGTCGAGCCGCCGCAGTTCGGCGGCTATGTGCGCTCGACCGAGGGCTACAATTTCGTGCAGGGCGAATACTTCGCCACCGACTCCTCGCGCGAGGCGGCCGAGCAGCGGCTGATGCGCGAGGTCGCCGACCAGATCGCCCGGCGGATCGTGGCCAGGACGTTCTGACCGGCGCGCTCGCCTCAGCGCTCCTCGTCGTCGCCGCTCTCGTCGACCGGAATGTCGCTGGCGAGGTCGGAATCGCCATCCTCGAGGTCGGAGGTGTCTTCCAGCACCTCCTCGCCCTCGTCCTCGTCGTCGGTATCGCCCTCCGCGACGCCTTCGACCTCGGCGTCCTCCGCCGCCGCCGGTGCCGCCGCGGGCGGCTTGCGCGCCCGTGTATCGAGCGAAGCGGCCGCCCCGCCCGGGCGACGCGGGCGCGGCGGCTCGGCCGGCTGTTCGGTACCGCATCGCGGGCATACGGCGGGCGAATGCATCAGGTCGTAGAACCGCGTGCCGCAGGCGACGCACTGGCGCTTCAGGCCGAGCTCGGGTTTGGCCATGCAAGCCTCCTCCTGGTGCGCCCCGCGCGCCGCGAAAAGCGGCAGGCAGGGCCGCAAGGCGGGCGCGCATGCCAGAGCCGCCCGGGCCTGTCAATTCCGCCGCGGCAGGGCATCGCCTCCTGCCCCCGCGGCCGCCGTCCGGCCCCGTCCGGCCCCCGTGTGCAACCATGCCCCGGGCATGCTAGGGCCGGGGCCATGGACGCCACCGTTCCGGCCTGCCGCCCCCTGGTCGCCCGGCGCCCCGGCGCGCCGCTTCGCGGGCGCCTGCGCGTGCCCGGCGACAAGTCGGTGAGCCACCGGGCGCTGATGCTGGGGGCGCTTGCGGTCGGCGAAACCCGCATCAGCGGCCTCCTGGAAGGCGAGGACGTGCTGCGCACCGCTGCCGCGATGCGGGCGCTCGGCGCCCGGGTCGTGCGCGAAGGCGATGGCAGCTGGCGGGTCGCGGGCCGCGGCGTCGGTGGCCTTGCCGAACCGGCCGACGTGCTCGACATGGGTAATGCCGGCACCGGCGCCCGGCTGCTGACCGGCATCCTCGCCGGCAGCGGCGTGTTCGCCGTGCTGACCGGCGATGCGAGCCTGCGCGGCCGGCCGATGCGCCGCGTCACCGAACCGCTGAAGGAAAGCGGCGCCTGCTTCTTCACGCGTGAGGGTGGGCGGCTGCCGATGGCGGTGCTGGGTGCCGCCGACCCCCTGCCGCTCGACTACACGCTGCCGGTGGCCTCGGCCCAGGTGAAGTCGGCGGTGCTGCTGTGCGGGCTTGGCGCGCGCGGCATCACCCGCGTGGTCGAGCCGCAGCCGACGCGCGACCATACCGAGACCATGCTGCGGCATTTCGGCGCCAAGGTCGTCGTGCAGGACACCGCGGCGGGGCGCGAGATCCTGCTGACCGGCCAGCCGGAACTGGCCGGGCGCGATATCATGGTGCCGGGCGATCCGTCCTCGGCGGCGTTCCCGCTGGTTGCCGCCCTGCTGGTGCCCGGCAGCCGCGTCGTGGTCGAGGCGGTCGGCCTCAATCCGCTGCGCACCGGCCTGATCGCCACCTTGCGCGAAATGGGAGCGGCGCTGCCGGTCGTGAACCCGCGCATCGAGGGCGGCGAGCCGGTCGGCGACCTGGTGGTCGAACACGCCGCACTTCGTGGCGTCGAGGTGCCGCCCGGCCGCGCGCCGGCGATGATCGACGAGTTCCCGGTGCTTGCCGTCGCCGCCGCCTGTGCCGCCGGCAGCACGCGCATGCGCGGGCTTGGGGAACTGCGCGTGAAGGAAAGCGACCGGCTGGCCGCGGTGGCGGCGATGCTGGGGGTGAACGGTGCCCGCGTGGCGATCGAGGGCGACGACCTGGTGGTGCACGGCAGCGGCCGGCCGCCGCCGGGCGGGGGGCAGGTGGAGACCCACATGGACCACCGCATCGCGATGAGCGCGCTGGTGCTGGGCCAGGCGAGCGAGGCACCGGTCGGCATCGACGATGCATCCTTCATCGACACCTCGTTCCCTGGCTTTGCCGACCTGATGCGTGGCCTGGGGGCGGCGCTGTCGCCGCCATGACGGCGCCGAGGGTCGTCGCCGTCGACGGGCCTGCGGCGGCAGGCAAGGGCACGCTGGCGCGCCGGCTCGCGGCCCATCTCGCCATTCCCTACCTCGATACCGGCCTTCTGTATCGCGCGGTCGGCATGACGCTGCTGTCGCGGGGGCTCGATCCGCGCGATGCCGGGGCCGCGGCCGCGGTCGCGGCCGCGCTCACGATCGAGGCGCTGGCGCGCGACGATCTGCGCGGCCCCAGCGCCGACATGGCGGCCAGCCGGGTGGCGGCGATTCCCGCCGTGCGCGACGCCCTGGTCGGCTTCCAGCGCCGCTTCGCCGCGGCGGAGGGCGGCGCCGTGCTGGACGGGCGCGACATCGGCACCCGCATCTTCCCGGACGCGCCGGCGAAACTGTTCGTCACTGCAAGCCCGGCGGTGCGCGCCGAACGCCGCTGGAAGGAGTTGCAGGCGCGCGGCGTGCACGCCGACCTTGCAACCGTGCGCCACGAGATCGACACCCGCGACCGCCAGGACGCGACCCGGCCCGTGGCGCCGCTGCTGCAGGCCGCCGACGCGGTGCTGATCGACACCACCTGGCTCACGCCCGACCAGGCGTTCCAGGCGGCGCTGGCCGCCGTGCGGGCGCGGCTTGCGAAGGCGGCGTAGGGTGGCGGAAGCTCCCGGCGCCACCCTGTTCGATAGCCCGATCGGCGCGATCGGCCTTGCCTGGACCGGCCGCGGCATCAGCCTTCTCCAGCTGCCCGCGTCGAGTGCCGCCGGCACCCGCGCCCTGCTGCGCCGGCGCCTGGGCGAGGTGGCGGAGGCCG
>JADYYZ010000122.1 GCA_020853405.1 Acetobacteraceae bacterium | reverse complement strand
CGCGTGAGGTAGGTCTCGACGGCAGCGTTCATCAGCCCGCCCCAGAAGCCGAACTTCTTGAAGCCGGGGCGGATGTTGCGCGCCGCCCGCAGTTCCGGCCACACCCACGATGCCTGGAGCCGCTTCGGGTAGGAGTCGAGCACGGCGGGGCGATCGGCGCCGGCCAGCGCCTCGGCCACCGCTTCCGCCGCGCACATGCCGGATTTCATCGCGGTGTGCGTGCCCTTGATCTTCGGCACGTTCAGGAATCCCGCGCAGTCGCCGATGATCGCGCCGCCCGGAAACACCAGCTCAGGGATCGACTGGTAGCCGCCTTCGTTCAGCGCCCGCGCGCCATAGCCGATGCGCCGGCCGCCCTCGAACAGTTTCCTGATCGCCGGGTGCGTCTTGAAGCGCTGCGTTTCGTCGAACGGCGAGAAGAAGGGGTTGGCGTAATCAAGGCCGATCACCAGGCCGTAGGCCAGGAAGTTCTCGCCCCAGTAATAGAGGAAACTGCCGCCATAGACATCGCGCGGCAGCGGCCAGCCGACGGTGTGGATGATGCGCCCCGGATGGTGCTGCGCCTTGGGCACCTCCCACAGTTCCTTGATGCCGATGCCGTAGGTCTGCGGGTCATGGCCCTGGCGCAGGCCGAAGCGCGCTTCCAGCTGCTTGGTCAGCGAACCGCGGCAGCCTTCGGCAACCAGCGTATAGGGCGCGCGCAGCTCCATGCCGGGCTGGTAGTCCGGGCCCCTGGTGCCGTCCTTGCGGATGCCCATGTCGCCGGTGGCGACACCGACGACGCGACCGGCAGCGTCGTACAGCACCTCGGCGCCGGCGAAGCCGGGATAGATCTCGACGCCCAGCTCCTCGGCCTGTCGGCCGAGCCAGCGCACGACGTTGCCGAGCGACACGACATAGTTGCCGTGATTGTGCATCTGCGGCGGCGTCGGGAAGGTCCAGGCGCGCTTTTCGGTGAGCAGCAGGAACCGGTCCTCGCCCGCCGGCGTCAGCAATGGTGCCTCGCGCGCTTTCCAGTCGGGGATCAGCTCGTCGAGCGCGCGCGGTTCCAGCACCGCACCCGACAGGATGTGGGCGCCGATCTCGGAGCCCTTCTCGATCAGGCAGACGCTGATCTCGGCCCCCCTTTCGGCGGCGAGCTGCTTCAGGCGGATTGCCGCGGCAAGGCCGGAAGGCCCGCCGCCGACGATCACCACGTCGTATTCCATCGCCTCGCGCTGCATCGCTTTTCCTGTCCCTCCGGCGGTCGCCCCGCACAGATAGCATTGCGCGGCCGCCGGCGGCACCGTGAAGGCAGATCGGCGGAGATGGGCCGGGCACGCTTGCGGGCCGCCACCCTGCCGTGGCACGCCACCCGGATGGTACGCGATGCGATGGATTGGGCGACCGCGCTGGCCTGGCAGCTGGCGATGGGCGCCGACGAGGCGGTCTCCGAGGCACCGCTCGAGCGCACGCGCGCGGCGCCCGTTTCCCCGCCGGTAGCGGCGCCGGCACAGCAACGGGCGCCCGCCGCGGCGGCACCGGCACGGCGCGAACCGCCCGCCGCCTCGCGCGCGCGCGCCGCAGCCGAGGCCGCCGCAAACCTCGCCGAACTGGCCGAGGCGATCAGGGCGTTCGACGGGCTGGTGATCCGCGAAACCGCAACCCGGCTGGTGTTCGCCGACGGCGTCGCCGGCGCGCCGGTGATGCTGGTCGGCGAGGCACCGGGGGCCGAGGAGGATGCGCAGGGCAAGCCCTTCGTCGGCCGGTCGGGCCAGCTGCTCGATCGCATGCTCGCCTCGATCGGGCTGTCGCGCGCGCCGGATGCCGGCCAGATCCCGCTCTACATCACCAACATCGTCACCTGGCGGCCGCCCGGCAACCGCAACCCGACCGACGAGGAACTGGCGCTGTCACTGCCGTTCTGCCTGCGCCACATCGCGCTGGCGGGGCCGCGGCTCCTGGTGCTGGCGGGCGGGGTCGCGGCCAAAGCGCTGACCGGGCGGGCGGAAGGCATCCTGCGCCTGCGCGGCAGGTGGTACGAGCTGCCGGTGCCCGGGCTTCGCGCACCGGTGCCGGCGCTTCCGATGCTGCATCCTGCCTATCTTTTGCGGAACCCGGGCGCGAAACGCGACGCCTGGGCCGACGTGTTGTCGTTGCGGCAAACGATCGAACGGGCCGGAATCGTGCCAGGGGCGATAACGGCAAGTGGCTGATCGCCCGGTGGTTTCCTACAACCGTGCCATATCTGTGACGATATTGCGGCAGGCAAGAAAACCGGACCGCAGCTTTCTGGGCCAAACGCCTGACAGACTTAGGCTCTATCTCAAAACCAGCGAATCGTCTCGGGAAAACCCATTGTCGTCTCAGGCATTGCTGGTTAAGGCGGGCGGGTCATGCGAGCGATCGGGACCACTCTGGCCCGAGGGCTGCCGGCCGGACTGATTTGCGGCGCAGCTCTCTGGGCGAGCTCCGGAAGCCAACCGGCGGCGGCCCAGGGCCTGGAAACGCTCGAACTGGCAGCCGCACCGCGGGCGCCGGCGAATGCGCTGCCGCGGCCGCTCGCCGGGGTCGATGCCGCGCGCTATCGGCGCATCTTCGATGCCCAGGACCGCGGCGACTTCGCCGCGGCCGAGCGCGAGCTGCGCAACCTCGCCGACCCGCTGCTGCTCGGCCATGTCGAGGCGGACCGGCTGCTGAGCCCGCGCACCCGCGCCAGCGCCGAGGAGCTGGCCGCCTGGTTCTCCCGTTACGCCGATCACCCCGACGCGGTGCGCATCCATGCGCTGCTGGTGGCGCGCCTGCCGCGCGGCCAGGCCGCGCCACCCGCGCCGACGACGCCGGCCGAGCTGCCGGCGGCGATCGATGCCGAGGCAGCGACCCCCGTCGACGAGGCGCTGCAGGCGGCGGCGCGCAATGGGCTCGAGCGCACCGTGCGCGACCGTGCCCGCGCCGGCGACGCGCGCGGGGCGCTGGCCGCGATCACCGCTGCCCGGCCCGACGCCGAGACCGCCGCGATGCTGCGCGGCGAGGTCGCGCACGCGCTGTTCCTGCTGAACCGCGACGCCGAGGCCCTGACCATCGCGCGCGAATCGGGGCCGCAGCACTTCCTGCCTGGTTTCGCGGGCGGGCTTGCTGCCTTCCGCCTCGACCGCCCGGCCGAGGCGATGGCGCTGTTCGTGCGCGCCCACGCCGCCCCGGGTGCGCAGGCGGCGCAGAAGGCCGCCGCAGCCTTCTGGGCGGCGCGCGCGGCACTGCGTGCGCGCCGGCCGCAGCACTACGCGCCGTGGCTCGCCGAGGCCGCGCAAAGCCCGCGCAGTTTCTACGGCCTGATGGCGCGCCGGGTGCTTGGGCTCTCTCCCGGCTTCGCCTGGGAGCGCGACCGGCTGGGCCAGGCCGATGCCGCGCTGCTGGCGGAGACCGGCAACGGCATCCGTGCGCTCGCGCTGCTCCAGGTCGGCCAGAAGGATCGGGCGGCGGCCGAGATGCGGCTGCTCGCACCCCGCGCGCAGGACAATCCGGCACTGGCACGCGCGCTGATGGTGGTGGCGAACGAGGCGCGACTGCCCGAACTCGCCGGCCGCTTCGCCGCCGCGGCGAGCGCGGCCGACGGCCAGCCGCGCGACTATGCCCGCTTTGCGATGCCCGACTGGCGGCCGGCCGGGGGCTTCACCACCGAACCGGCGCTGCTGCTGGCGCTGGCCCGCGTCGAGAGCAATTTCCGTCCCTCGGCGGTCAGCCCCGCCGGCGCGCGCGGGCCGATGCAGATCATGCCGCGCACCGCCGCCTACGTCACCGGCAAGCCCTCGCTCGCCGGGCGCGACCGGCACCTGCTGCACGACCCGGCGGTGAGCCTCGATGTCGGCCAGCAGTACCTGTCGTACCTGGCGCGCCACGACTCGACCGGCGGCAGTCTGGTGCTGACGCTTGCCGCCTACAACGCCGGGCCCGGCTCGCTTGCCCGCTGGCTGCCCTCGGTCAATCACCGCGACGACCCGCTGCTGTTCATGGAAGCGATCCCGAATCCGGAAACCCGCGCGCATGTGCAGCGCGTGCTGGCGCTGGCCTGGATCTATGCCTCGCGGCTCGGCCGCGGCAGCCCCTCGCTCGATGCGCTCGCCTCGGGCCACTGGCCTTCCTATGCCGCCTACGAACCCGGCCGCCAGGCAACCGCGCGGCGCCCCGGCGCCGACCTTGCCGAAATGCCGCCGCGCGCGCGCAACTAGTACTGGCCGTCGCCCGATGGCAGCGCCGGCATCCGCCAGCCGCATCGACCGTACGCGCCCTTTCCTCGCCGTGCGCATCGCGGTGCTGAGCGTTTCCGACACGCGCGGCCTCGCCGACGACACTTCCGGCGAGACCCTTCTCGCGCGCATCAACGCTGCCGGGCATGTCGTGGCCGACCGCAGGCTATGCCGCGACGATGCCGATGCGATCGAGACTATCCTGCGTGCCTGGATCGCCGATGCCGGGGTGGACTGCGTGATCAGCACCGGCGGCACCGGCATCACCGGCCGCGACGTCACGCCCGAGGCGTTCGCGCGCGTGCTCGACAAGGAGATTTCCGGCTTCGGGGAACTGTTCCGCATGCTTTCGTATGCGAAAATCGGATCCTCGACGATGCAGTCGCGGGCGATCGGCGGTGTCGCCGGCGGCACCTATCTGTTCGCGCTGCCGGGATCGACCGGTGCGGTCGCGGATGCGTGGGACGACATCCTGGCAACCCAGCTCGACAACCGCCACCGCCCCTGCAACCTGGTCGAGCTGATGCCGCGGCTCCGGGAACATCTGCGCGCGGCAGGCTGACGCTCAGTAGAAGCGCGCGAGCAGGCGCGGCGGCACGCCGGCGAACCACAGGCCCAGGATGCACAGGTTGCGGGCACCGCGGCGAAGATAGCCGCGATGCCGGTACCGCTCCGCGCTGGTGACGACCGCTGCCTGCAGCCCGACCAGCCGGGAGCGGCCGATGCGGCGCACCAGGTCGACATCCTCCATCAGCGGTATCGGCGCGTAGCCGCCGACCGCGTCATACAGCCCGCGCGACACCAGCAGGCCCTGGTCGCCATAGGGAAGCGCGAGCGTGCGGCAGCGCAACGCGACCAGCCGTTCCAGCCGCCGGGCCGCGCGCGAGGGATCATCGAGCGCGAAGCGGAAATAGGCGGCGCGCATGCGGTTGCCGGGATCGTCGATGTGGCGCCGCAGCGCCGAGAGCGCGGCGCCGTCGAGCCGCGTATCCGCGTGCAGGAACAGCAGCCACGCCCCATGCGCGGCGGCCGCGCCCGCGCGCAGCTGCTGGCCGCGCCCGCGCGGTGCGCCGATCACCCGTGCGCCGGCGGAAGCGGCGAGCGTCCGGGTGGAATCGCTGCTGGCACCGTCGGCCACCACCAGCTCGCCCACCCCGGCAAGCGGGCCGAGCGTCGCCGGCAGGCTCGCTGCCGCGTTCAGGGTGGGGATGACGACGGAGAGGCGCGGGCCCGCCGCCAGGTCACCCTTTCCGGCGCGCTGGCGATCGTCGGGCGGTGGCCCGGCTTGCCGGTGGATGTTCTGTTTTCGTTCTTGACCTGCCATGGCACATTGCGCAAGGATAGGCGTGAACAAAACGGGATCATCCGGCGAGTTTCACGCATGCCCGACGGACTGTCACTGCCAGCACCACCCACCCCCCGCAAGGGCCGCGGCGCGCTCTCCAATCCCGGCGGCCGGTTCGAGGCGGCCACCCGTTCTGCCTTCGACGATGGCTGGGACCCGCACGACGATGAGGCGGCGCCGCCGCCCGCCACCACGCTGATGCGCGATGCCAGCCGCAGCATCATCGCCTGGAACCAGTCGCCCGACATCGGCTTCGACCGCGCCATCAACCCCTATCGCGGCTGCGAGCATGGCT
>JADYYZ010000121.1 GCA_020853405.1 Acetobacteraceae bacterium | reverse complement strand
GGGAGGAAGCGTGCCGACGGGGGTCGCGGCAGCAAAAGCGTCAGTTTTGTGCGATCAGCCGGAACAATTCGTGATCTGCGGCGTTTCTCTGCTGGCGCCGCCCTGGGTGCTATTGCCGGCCAAGCCCTTGCAGCAGGGGGCCGAGTCCCTGGATCAGGTCGTGCAGCGGCCCTTCCGCACCGGAAAGCCCGCCCAGGCCCGGCAGCAGCCGCGCCGTCGGGCGCGACGGCGTCGCGGGCGGGGTGCCGCCCGACCAGGGGCCGCGGTCCTGCGCCATCTCCGCCGGCGACAGCCTGCCGTCGCCGTCATAGTCGTAGTTCGCGACCAGCAGCCAGGCGACGGCGACGCCGACGCCGCCGCTCGCCCCGACGCCGGCCGCCAGCACTTCCAGCGGCACGCCTTCGCCGGTCAGCACCAGCCAGGTCACCGCCCGCACCAGCCGGGCCAGTTCCGCGGTGCCGAGCTTGCCGTCCTTGCCGACATCGGCGAACCCCATCAGCGCGGCGGTGCAGCCGTCGCTGTTGCCGAGCTCGCCGTCGCAGGCGGCCTCCAGCCCGTCGAGCGCGGCGGCCAGCGCGATCCCTTCGCCATGCAGGCTGGCCAGGGCGCCGCCGAGCGTCGTGCAGCGGCGGAACGAGGCGACCGGCGTGCCGGCGCCGGGCAGTTCCGAATCCAGCAGCTTGGCAGGCGGTTCGGCGAGGTCGAGGCCGCCGTCGCGCCCGCGCAGCATCAGCCGCGGCGCGTGCTCGCCCTCGCCGATGCCCACCACCCAGTCGCCGGCCTGGGCGAAGCGCAGCAGCCGCGTATAACGCTGCTCGCCGGTCTCGGGCAGGCGGGCGATGCCGCGCGCATTGACCTGCAGCAGCACCGCCGGCGCGCTGCATTCGCCGAGCGCCCAGGTGCCGCGCAGTGCTTCCGGCCAGGCGGTCGGCTGGGCCGAGGCGGGGGCGGCCAGCAGCGCGCCGAAAAGGCAGGCGGCGGCAAGGCCGGCGCCTCGAAGGAAGGCGCGGCCCACGCCCAGGGTGCGGGCGCCCAGAATGTTCCGGCGGCTCATGGCAGGCTCACCTCCGCGCCATCGCACAGGTCGACACGTTCACGCCGCGCGGTCTTGCCGTCGCGGAAGGTGGCGAGCACGTCGCCGACGCAAAGCCCCTGCGGCGGTGCTACGGACAGGCTGCTGCCCGGCCCGATCACGCCATCGCCCAGGCGATCGGGGCCGGGCGCGCCGGCACCGGGCGGGTCGATCGACAGCCGCACGATCGGCGCGCTGCCCTGGTTGCGGAACACCGTGCCGCCGCCCGACGCCGGGCCGGAAGGCGCCGGCCGGCCGGGCGCGGGGCCGGGCGCGGGCCGGGCAGAGGGCGCCGGCTGGGCCTGGGGTGCTGACGGGCGGGCGGCGCCGGAGGCGGCCGCATCGGTCGGCATCTGGTCTTCCGTGGTCCAGCCGGGGCGGAACACCAGCTGCTGCGCCTCGCACAGATTGACGCCCTTGCGCTCCTCGGCCGACTCGTTGTCGAACACGATCCGGATATCGAACTGGCACTGGCCCTGGGCGCTGAAGCGGATGGTCTCGCGGTCGCCCGGATCGACGGTGCCGCTGCCCAGGCGGTCAGGCCCCCAGTCGTCGCCCGCATTGCCCGGGCGCAGGAACAGCTGGAACAGGGTGCGCTGGCCGAGGTTCACCACCGTGACCTCGGTGTCGGGTTCGGCGTTGCGGAACGCCTGGGTGCGCTCACGGCAGATATCGACATTGCGCTGTTCGGCCGAACTGTCGTCGTCGAACACCGCGCGCAGGTCCTGCACGCAGCCTGCCCCGCGCGGCAGCTGCAGGCGGAAACTCTGGCCCGGCCCGACGACCTCGGCGCCCAGCCGATCCGGCCCCCACTGGTTGTCCTGGGGCGAGGAGGCATAGAACTCGCGGATCGCGCGGCTGCCGTCGTTGCGGAGGACGAAGCTCGGCCCCGCCTGCTGCTGCTGCTGCTGGCTGGGCCGTTGCCCCGGGCGCTGGGCCTCGGCGATGCCGCCGGCGAGGACCGTGATGGCGCCCAGCAGCACGGCCAGGAGGATTCGGAATCGCATGGTGGCCCCCTCGCGCGCGGGTTGTTGCCGGTTCAGCCCGCTTTGTGCCCGGCCCGGCGCGGCCGGCGCGCAGGCGGCGTGGGCACCGCGGCTACTGGATACTGAATTCGCTGATCTGGCAGGCGTTGATGTTGCGCCGTTCGAACACGCCGCCGCCGGTGAACACCACCCGCAGGTCGAAACTGCAGCCGGTTTCGCTCTGGCGGATGGTCCAGTAGCGGCCCGGCGGCAGCACCTGCTGGCCCAGCCGGTCGTTGCCCCACGAATTGTTGGCCGAGGACGAGACGAAGATCTGCTCGATGGTGCGGCCGCTGCGGTTCCAGATGCGGAAATCGGCGCCGGTCATCTGCTCGCGCCCCGAGGAGGTTCCGCCGGAGCCGAACACCACCTCGTTGAGGTTGCAGGTGTTGACGCGGCGGCGTTCCTCGGCTCGGCCGTTGGCGTAGACGACGCGGATGTCGTTGACGCACTGGAAGGGGCGGACCGCCAGCCGCTGGCCGCTGTTCATCACGTTGCTGCCAAGCAGGTCCTGGCCCCAGCTGTTGTTGGCCGAGGACGAGACGTAGACCTCGTTCATGGTCATCCCGGACCGGTTGGTGACATAGAAGGACGCATCCTGCGCGGCGGCGAGGCCGGGCAGCGCCGCGGCCAGCAGCAGCACCAGACTTGCCAGAAGACCTCGACGGCTGGGCATTCGAAACACCTCCATCCCGATCGGCGGCACGCCACCCCACGGCGGCGCGCCGGACTGTCGCCAACTCGTTGCCTGGCGGCACCGAATCCTAGCGCCCGCCATCGGCAAGGTGAAGCGTGAACCGTGCGATTCCGTTAATTCCCCCCCGCTGCCCTCGCATTCGGTGCCGGCGCGTTCAGCGCACGATGATGACGCTGACCGATCGCTCGCCGCTCGCGTTCTCGCGGTTTCCGGCGGAACTGGCGCCGGCGCCCACGGCGCGGCTGCCGAGCACGGCGCGCCCGACGCCGCGGCGCACCAGCTCGGCGCTCACCGCGCTGATCCGCTGCTGCGACAGGCGCTGGTTGGCCTGGGCATTGCCCAGCCGGCTGGCCTGGCCGAACAGGCAGACCTCGGATGCGAAGCGGCCCCTTATGCGGCGCGCCGCCTCGTCCAGGCGGCGGCGGGCGGTGGCGTCGATCGCGGCCGACCCGGTCGCGAAATTGATCGTCCACTGCTCGTTGCCGAGGTTCGGCGTGACCGTGCTGCAATCGACCGCGGCCGCGGCCGGGGCGGCAGGCATCAATCCAGTCAGCAGCAGGCCGGCCAGCAGCAAGCCGGCAAGGGAGGCGGGGTCCAGACGCTGCATGGGCGTTCCTTCCGCTGTGCGAGTCATCGGGCGGGGTGGGGTCCGGGCGGGCCGATATGCCACCGGGCACGCCACCGCTTGCTTTATTGGGAGCATACACGAAACATGGCGCCATGCGACGGCAGGCGCCCATGATCACGCCAAGGTTCCGCCGGCCGTCACGGCTCGTCCGTCCCCCAACCCGCGAGCAGAGGCGCCAGTCGCATGCCAGCAAGCCCCGACACCGACACCCCCCGCAGCGAACTGCTGCGTGAAGCCGAGGCCGCTGCCGGGCGGCGCGTCGCGCCGGCGGCGCGCGAGCTCGCGCTCGCATTCCTGCGGCTCTATGCCGCCGGGCTCGAACGCGCCGACATCGAGGCACAGCCGATCGAGGATTTCGCCGGCGCGGCGATGTCGCTGTTCGAATTCGCGCAGGTGCGCGAACCGGGCCAGACCAGGGTGCGTGCCTTCATGCCGCGGCCCGACAGCATGGGCTGGCGCGGCCCGCACGCGATCGCCGAGATCGTCATCGACGACATGCCCTTCGTGGTCGACAGCGCGCTGGCCGCCTTCGCCAGCATGAATCGCCAGGTGCATTCGCTGGTGCACCCGATCGTCCAGGTCGCGCGCGATGCCGGCGGCCGGCTCGCCGCGATCGGCGCCGGCCCCGAGGCCACGGCGGAAAGCGTTCGGGCCGAAAGCATGGTGCAGATCGCCTTCACCGCCGAATCCGACCCGGCGGCGCTGGCCGAGATCACCGCCCTGCTGACGCGCGCGATGGCCGATGTGCGGGCCGCGGTCGCCGACTGGGCGCCGATGCGCGCCCGGATCGATGCCTCGATCGACGCGATCGCCCCGGGCCCCGGCGTCGCCGCCGACGAGGCCGACGAGGCCAAGGCGCTGCTGTCGTGGGTACGCGATGCCAACTTCGTGCTGATCGGCTACCGCCGCTACGACATGACCCCGACCGGCATCAGGGTGGACGAGACCGCCAATCTCGGGGTGCTGCGCGCGACCGACAAGTCGGTGTTCGATGCGCTGCGCACGCCCGACGCGCTGCCCGACGCGGTGCTGCGGTTCCTGGCCACCGCGCCGCTGGTCACGGTGGCCAAGGCGAACATGCGCGCCACCGTGCACCGCCCGCAGCATTGCGACGTGATCGGCATCTCGCATCGCGACGCCGGCGGCCAGGTGACCGGCGGCGAACTCTATCTCGGGCTGTTCACCAGCGAGGCCTACAACCGCTCGCCGCGCTCGATCCCGATCCTTCGCCAGAAGGTCGCCGAGGTGCTGCGCCGGGCCGGCGCGACGCCGGCGAGCCACGACGGCCGGGCGCTGATGAACATCCTCGAGACCTACCCGCGCGACGAGCTGTTCCAGGCCGATGTCGGCTACCTGCTGGAAACCGCGCGCGGCATCCTTGCCCTGCAGGCGCGCCAGCGGGTGAAACTGTTCATCCGCCGCGATGCGTTCGAACGCTTCATCTCGGCGATCGTGTTCGTGCCGCGCGACGTGATGGACACCGAGCTGCGCCGCCGCCTGGGCGAGATGCTGGCGCGCGCCTTCGCCGGCCGGCTTTCCACCAACTACATCCAGATCGGCGATGCGCCGCTGGCACGCATCCACTACATCATCGCGACCCAGCCCGGCCAGGTGCCGCAGCCCGACCTGCCGGCGCTGGAGCGTGCGATGGCCGAGGCGGCGCGCAGTTTCCGCGGCCGGCTGGCCGAGGCGCTGATCTCCGAGCGCGGCGAGCAGGACGCGCAGCCCCTGCTGTCGCGCTGGGGCGGCGCCTTCCCCGCCGGCTATGTCGAGCGCCACACCGCGCGCGAGGCGGTGGCCGACATCTTCCGCGCCGAGACCGCACTGCAAAGCGGGCGGCCGGCGATGGCGCTGTCGCGCCCGCCCGGCGCGCATCCGGCCGCACTCGCGCTCCGGCTCGCCAACCCGAAGGGGCCGATGCCGCTGTCCTCGATCATGCCGCTGTTCGAATCGCTCGGCCTCGCGACGCTCGAGGAGGTGCCGCACCACCTGTCGCCGCAGGGGGCGCCGGGCGTGGTGGTGCACGTATTCAGCCTGCGCGACCCGGACGGCCAGGCGATCGACGAAGCGGTGTTCCCCTCGCTGCACGATGCGCTGGTCGCGCTCGATGACGGCTCGGCCGAGGCCGACGGCTTCAACCGCCTGGTGCTGCGCGCCGGCCTTTCCTGGCGCGAATGCTGGATGCTGCGGGCACTCTATAAATGGTGCCGCCAGGTCGGCTTCGCGTTCAGCCAGGCCGCCGTCGAGGGCACGCTCGCCGCCAACCCCGCCGCCGCGCGGCTGCTGGTCGCGTTCTTCCGCTGCCGCCACGATCCCGCCGGCCGGCGCGAGGACGAGGCGAAGATCCTGGCCGACTGGGCCGCCATGATCGATGTCGTCGCCTCGCCCGACGAGGAGCGCATCCTGCAGCGCATGATGACCGCGCTCGGCGCCGTGATGCGCTGCAACCTGTTCCAGGGCAAGCCGTGGCTCGCGCTGAAGATCGACAGCGCCAAGGCAGGCGACATGCCGCTGCCGCGGCCGATGTTCGAGATCTTCGTGCACAACGCCAGGATGGAGGGCTGCCACCTGCGCGCCGGCAAGGTCGCGCGCGGCGGCATCCGCTGGTCGGACCGGCGCGAGGATTTCCGCACCGAGATTCTCGGCCTGCTGAAGGCCCAGACGATCAAGAACGTCGTGATCGTGCCGACCGGGGCCAAGGGCGGCTTCGTGCTGAAGAAGCCCCCCGCGCCCACCGGCGATGCCGCCAAGGACCGCGAGGCGCTGCAGGCCGAGGGGGTGGCCTGCTACAAGATGCTGGTCTCCGGCATGCTCGACCTCACCGACAATATCGGCCCCGACGGCGTGCTGGCTGCCGACTGCGTGCGGCTCGACCCCGATGACCCCTATATCGTCGCCGCCGCCGACAAGGGTACCGCGACCTTCAGCGACATCGCCAACGGGCTTTCGGCGCAGTACAATTTCTGGCTGCGCGATGCCTTCGCCAGCGGCGGCTCGCAGGGCTACGACCACAAGGGCATGGGCATCACCGCCAAGGGGGCCTGGGTCTGCATCCGCCGCCACTTCCGCGAAATGGACCACGATGTCGATGCCGCGCCCTTCACGGTCGCCGGCGTCGGCGACATGAGCGGCGACGTGTTCGGCAACGGCATGCTGGAGACCCGCCAGATCAGGCTGCGCGCCGCCTTCGACCACCGCCACATCTTCCTCGACCCCGATCCCGACCCGGCGACGTCGTGGGCGGAGCGGGCGCGGCTGTTCGCGCTGCCGCGCTCGTCGTGGGCGGACTACGAGACGGCGAAACTCTCGAAGGGCGGCGGCATC
>JADYYZ010000120.1 GCA_020853405.1 Acetobacteraceae bacterium | reverse complement strand
GTGGCGATCACCTCGCGCACCGAATAGCCGGCACCGTTGCCCAGGTTCCAGGTGACGCTCCGCGTCGCCAGCGCCGACAGCGCCCGCAGATGCGCATCCGCCAGATCGGTCACGTGGATGTAGTCGCGGATGCAGGTACCGTCCTGGGTCGGATAATCCTCGCCGAATACCGTGAGCGGCGGGCGCCGGCCGAGTGCCGCGTCGATCACCAGCGGGATCAGGTGCGTCTCGGGGTCGTGGTGCTCGCCTGCCCTGCCCTGCGGATCGGCGCCGGCGGCGTTGAAATAGCGCAGGCACGCGGACCTCAGCCCGTGCGTGCGCCCGGCCCACATCAGGGCACGCTCCAGCATGAACTTGCTCTCGCCATAGGGCGAGCCGGGTTCGATCGGCTGGTCCTCGTCGATCGGCGCCCCCGACGAGGCGCCGAACAGGTTGGCGGTGGAGGAAAGCACGAACCTGCCGACGCCGTGGCCGAGGCAGGCATCGATCAGGCGGGCGCCATTGGCGACGTTGTCGCCGAGATAGCGCATCGGCCGCTGCATGCTTTCGCCGACCAGCGACAGCGCGGCGAAATGCATCACCGCATCGAACGGGCCGTGGGCAGCGAAGGCAGCCTCGATCGCCGCCCGGTCGGCAAGGCTTGCCGTGACCAGCGGCACGCCATCGGGCACCGCGCCGCGATGGCCCTGCGAGAGGTCGTCGAACACCACCGCCTGGTGGCCGGCATCGGCCAGGGCGAGCACGGCGTGGCTGCCGACGAAGCCGGCGCCACCGGTAACCAGCACGCGCATGCGACAGAAGCTCCGCCCGGCCGTCAGTTCCGGAAATAGCCGCCGTAGCGCGGGTGGTACACCTCGGCGTCGGCGTAGCCGCTGCGGCGGTGGCTTTTCGGATCGACGCGGGTCAGCAGCGCGCCCACCACGTTGGCCTTGGCCTCGACCAGCACCTCCATCGCCGCGCGTACCACGCTGCGCGGGGTATCGCGCCAGCGCACGCACAGAAGCGTCGCATCGGCGATGCGCCCGATCACCCTGGCATCGACCATCGCCAGCACCGGCGGCGAATCCAGCACGATCAGGTCGTAGTCGTGGCGCAGTTTCTCGATCAGCTCGCCCATCGTCTCGACCATGAACAGGCGCGAGGCGTTCGGTTCGCTGCTGCCGACGGTGATGTAATCGAGTTCGGTCAGCCGGTCGCGCTTCCTGACCGAGGCGAGCGAGGCATTGCCTTGCAGCAGATCGACGAGGCCCGGCCCGTCGTCGCGGCCGAACACGCGCGAGAAGCCGGGCTGGCGCAGGTCGCAGTCGATCAGGATCACGCGCTCGCCGCCGGCCGCGGCGACCCGCGCGAGGCCGATTGCGGTGGTGGTCTTGCCCTCGCCCGGGCGGGCCGCGGTCACCACCACGCATTTCGGCGGCTCCGCCCCCAGCCACAGCCCGGCGCGGACGCTGCGCATCGCCTCGGCGGCCGCCGACAGCGGCTTGGCGACGACATAATCCTCGATCCGGCCGCCGCGGCCCAGGCGCCGCTTCATCTCCGGCACCAGCGCAAGGCAGGCGAGGCCGAGTTCCGCACGCACCTCCTCGCCGCCGTGCAGCGAACGGTCCGCCATCTCGAGGAAGTAGATGACCAGCAGGCCGAACATGCCGCCAAGGCCGAGCGAGCCGAGCAGCATCAGCATGCTGCGCGGCCAGGACGGGCGGGTCGGCGGCACCGCCGGCGACAGCACGCGGGCATCGGGCTTCTCGATCGCGGTCTGCGCAACCGTCTGCTGGCTGCGCTGGAGGATGGCGGTCAGCAGCGTGCGGGCGGCCTCGGCCTCGCGTTCCAGGATGCGCACCTGGATCTCGTCGGTGCCGGCCTGGTTGGCCTGGCGCTGCGCCTCGGCCAGCGCCTGGGTCGTGGTCTCGACCCGGGTCCTGGCGGCGGCGGCATCCGCGTGCACGGCGGCGACGACGCGGGCGATCTCGGCCTCGAGCAGGCGCTGGTTGTCGGCCAGCGCGTTGCGGGCGCGGATCACGTCGGGATGGCGGTTGCCGAGCTGGGCCGACTGGGTGGCGAGATCGCGCCGCAGCTGCGCCTCCTGGGTGCGCAGGTTCAGGATCGCCGGGTTGTTCTGCACCTGCGGCAGCCCGTCATAGTTGCGGGCCTGGGCCTGCGCCTTTCGTGCCTCGGCCAGCGCCAGTTCGCTGCGCTGCGCCAGCAGGTCGGCCTGCAGGCGGCTCACGCGCTCGGCGCTCAGGCCGGAAAACTGGCCCTGCACCAGGCCATGCTGGGTACGGAACGCCTGGATCTTCTCCTCGGCGTCCAGCACCTCGCGGCGCAGGCCGGCGATGCGCTCCTCCAGCCAGGAATTGGCGCGGCGCACCGCCGTGAACTTCGCCTCGAGCTGGTCGCCGATATAGAACTCGGCCAGCAGGTTGGCGGCCTTGGCAGCGATCTCGGCGTCCTGGCTCGTGAAACTGACCGCCAGCACGCGCGAGCGCGGCACCACGTCGACCCGCATGCGCTCCTGCACCGTGCTCGCGATGATGTTGCGCAGCTGTTCGGCGGTCGGTTCCTCGGGCGTGTCGGGGGCGATCGCCTCGGCGAGCCCGGGCGAAAGCGGCGTGACCCGCGCTGCCGCCCAGCTGCGCGCACCCTCGACCAGCTGGCGCGCCGCCGAGGCCGGGCGCAGGAACGGGTTGAACTCGTCGCTGGCGGCGAGGTTCAGGCGCTCCGCCACGCGGCCGGCCATCGCCAGGCTGTCGATGATCTGCACCTGGCTGTTCACCACGGTATCGGTGGTGGTGTCCTCGCGCAGGATCGACTGCAGTTCGGTGATCGAGAACTGTTGTGCCTCGAAGATCACCGTGGTGGTGGCGGTATAGCGCGGTGTCACCTGCTTCAGTGCCACCAGGGCGGCCAGCGGGAAGGCGACCAGGCACAGCAGCAGCGGCCATTTGCGCCGGCGGATCACCCGCAGCAGCAGCGCAAGCGTCAGCCCCTGATCGGGTTCGATCGTGCGCGGGCCAGGCGGCGGCAGTGCCGCGCGCTCGGCGCGAGGCTCGAAGAGGGCGTCCTTCGGCTTGTCCAGCATGCTGTCGGGTATCCTGCCTCTGGCCACGGCCGCCTCGCGCGAACCGGGCCGCAAACTCATCCACCCAATTCCGGGCAACCCTACGTCGGGAACGTTTCCCGACGCATAACTCGGTATTCTGGACGCCCGCCTGCGCGCAGGGGGCGGCATACAGGAGCCTGCCTTCGGCCGCAACGCGCGCGCGGCCCACGCACCCCGGCGTGATCGGCCGCGCCGGGGCGCCCGGCCCGGCCAGCGAGCACCATGAAGTTGCGGCGAAATTCGGACCAATCGGTTAAGGTCGGGCGGCATCGCACTGACCGCGAAGGCAGACTGCTCCGCACGGGCTTTCAAGCGGGCAGCGGTGCGGCCATACTGACCCAGGGTTGTGGGCGCGCCTTCCGGCACCGCTTACCACCTGCCTGCATGTCTGCCCGCCTGCATGTCTGCCCGCCTGCATGTCTGCCCGCCTGCATGTCTGCCCGCCTGCATGTCTGCCCGCCTGCATGTCTGCCTGCCGCCTGCCGCCGGCCCGGGCGGCACCCGTATGGGAGAAAGCCCCGTGGATCGTGCCCCCCCTGCCACGCCGCCCCTGCCCGCCGACCGCCACACCTCGATGCCGGGCCGCCGGCTTCTGGTCCTGCTGCCGCTCGGCCTGGCTGGCGCCTGCTCGCAGCCGGGCAGTGGCCTGCCGCCGCTGGAGGAGACCGCCCGCGCCACCTATCGCGTCGGCAGCGGCGATGTGCTGCGGGTGATCGTGTTCGGCGATCCGCGGCTGAACGGCGAGTTCCGGGTCAACGACGACGGCACCATCTCGTTGCCGCTGGCAGGCGCGGTGCCGGCCGCCGCCAAGACCGCGCGCGAGCTCGAAGCGAGCATTTCCGGCGCGTTGCAGACCCAGGGCGTGCTGCGCAACCCCCAGGTCGCGGTCGAGGTCGTGACCTTCCGCCCGTTCTTCATCCTGGGCGAGGTCGAACGGCCGGGCCAGTACCCGTTCCAGCCGGGCATGACCGTGCTGACCGCGGTCGCGATCGGCGGCGGCTTCACCTATCGGGCCAACCGCGACTTCGCCTCGATCACGCGGGTGATCGATGGCCAGGCGGTCGAAGGCAAGGTGCAGCGCCAGAGCTTCGTGCAGCCGGGCGATGTGATCACCGTCTTCGAGCGCCGGTTCTGATCGGGGGGCGACGGGCGGGGCGCCGGCACCGGTTTGTTCTGGCGCTGATCGCTTGGCTTGTGTCGTCGCCGGCGATGGCTGGCGATGCACCTTCGTGGGCCGCTTTCACAACGCCTGCGCCTGGCCCGGCGGAATCGATCGGGAGTGCGGCCAATGGCTGCATCCAGGGCGCGGCGCAATTGCCGGAAAGCGGGCCTGGGTATCGTGCGGTGCGGCTGTCGCGCAACCGCCATTGGGGCCATCCGCTGACCGTCGGCTTCGTGCGCGATCTCGCCGCCGCCGCCGCCAAGGCAGGGCTGGCAACGCTCTATATCGGCGATATCGGCCAGCCGCGCGGCGGGCGCCTTGCCTATGGCCATGCCAGCCACCAGACCGGGCTCGATGTCGATGTGTGGCTGAACCTCGATGCCAAGCCGGCCCACGAATCCGCGGCCGCGCGGGAAAACATCGCCACACCCTCGCTGGTGCTGGCCGGACCGCCGCCGCGGGTCGACCCGCGTGCCTTCCGTGCCGGGCATCTCGCGCTGCTTCGGCTGGCCGCGACCCGGCCGGGCGTCGACCGCGTTCTGGTGAACCCGGCGATCAAGCAGCATCTTTGCGAAATCGTCAGCGGCGAGCGCGGCTGGCTGCGCCTGGTGCGCCCGTGGTGGGGACATGATTCGCACATGCACGTGCATATGCGCTGCCCGCCCGGCAGCCCGAGCTGCCGCGATCCGCCCCCGATTCCTCCAGGCGACGGGTGCGACGCGACGCTCGCCTGGTGGTTCAGCCAGCCGCCGGTGCCGCCGGTGCGGCCGTCAACGCCGCGCCCGGACCTGCCCGCTGCGTGCGTGGCCCTTGGCCGCCTGCCGTGACCTGCCCCGCCGGGGCGGGTTGAGCGCTGCCCCCCAGGTGCGCGGCTCGCCGGTATCGAGGTGCACGAAGCCGTCGCGCCGATAAAGCCCGACGCCACCCTCGTGCATCGACAGCGCGATCCGGGCGATGCCGTCGGTGGAAATGTCAGGCAGGCGCAGATCCATCGCCTTGCCTTCCATGTGCTGGCTGTTGCGCGCCACCCGCCGCGACTTCAGCACCTTCCAGCTGTTGGTCTCGGGGGTGCGATAGGCCGAGATCACGTGATAGAAATCGTCGCTGCCGACGCGCAGCGCCACCGCGTGCAGCAGGTCGAACAGTTCCGGGTCCATCGCGGTCGACTCGTTGGCCCGATGGTCGCGCAGGATCTGGTTCAGCGTCGCCAGCGCCGGCGGGATGTAGCGCCCGTTGGCCCAGTAGATGCCGTCGAACGCCTCGTTGGTGTTGACGTTGAAGATGCGAAGCCGCCGCGCGCTCATGCCAAGCGCCACCGCGGCGGGGGCGGCGGCCAGCCCGGCCGCGCCGGCGGCAAGGCCGAGCGCCGCGCGGAACCAGCTGCGGCGGGAGACGAGGCGGCAGCACGGGCAGTCGCTGGCATGTGCGCTGTCGGGCTCCGGCGTCGTGCATTGCATACGGGATTGGCTGTCCGAGGGGGGCATCTCGTACTTCGCGGTCCCTTGGTGTTTGTTCGGCGGCGTGAACACCCGAGGACTCGGGTGTGGAGGGACCTCCGTGTTACCCCCTGTAACGGAGCGTGATCAACCCGACCGCATCGCGAACGGAATGCGGCAGCATGTGGGCAGAGGGCGGACCGCCCTGCCGGTTTCGCGCGAGCCTTGCCGCAGGTCAGGCGGCGCGGGTCGTGGGCTGTGCCATGGCCCGCGCGTAGGCCGCGTCGTGGCCATAGATGTCGTGGCGCAGCAGCAACCGCCCGGCGCCGTCGAGGGCAGCGGTGCGGTAGACCAGGTTGACCGGGATCGCGCGGCGCGCCGCCATCGAGCTCGTGGTGCGCCGGTCGAGCAGCGCCTGCAATCGCGCCCGGTCCATGCCGGACTGGCCGGCAAACAGCAGGTCATACATCTCGAGCGGCCGTTCGAGGCGGATGCAGCCGGAGGAGAAGGCGCGCACGTCGGTGGCGAAGTAGCGCCGGTCCGGCGTGTCGTGCATGTAGATGTCGAGCTCGTTGACAAGGTTGAACTTGATCCGCCCCAGCGCGTTGGCATCGCCGGGGTCCTGGCGGATCACGAAGGGGAAGCGGTCTTCCCGCACCGACCGCCAGTTGACCGTGGTCGGGTCCACCTCGACCCCGCCGGCGCCGTAGATCCGGAAGCCCCGCGCCGCGACCGCAGACGGATCGGCCCGCAGGCGCGGCAGGAGGTCCTCCCTGGCCAGCCGCATCGGCACGCCCCAGGGCGGGTTGAACACCGCGCTGATCATGCGGGTCTGCATCAGCGGTGTCGGCCTGGCCGGCTTGCCGACCACCACCTTCATCGCCAGCACCTCGTGCCCTGATTCAGCAGCGACAAAGCGATAGGCAGGGATATTCACCTCGATAGCCAGTTCAGGCTCGGCCGCGGCAGGGGCACGAAGCAGGTCCATGCTGGCAGCGGCCCGGCCGGCGCGCGCGGCCGGCGTCTCCGCCAGCAGCGCCTGCGAATAGCGGCCGAGCTTGCCGTCGGCGTCCAGCCCGTGCGCCGCCTGGAAGCGCCTCGCCGCCGCCACCAGCGCCGGGTCATAGAATTCGGGGTCGCGCGTGGGGCCGATCGAGGGGTCGGACGCGGCGAGCCGTGCCCGCAGCACCGCCACCTGGGCGTCGCGCGCGCCTGGGTTGATCGTTCTTCCCGAGGGTTCGAGCGACGGCCATCGCGCCGTCCTCAGCCGCGCCAGCTCGGCCTTCAGCGCCACATACAGCGGCGTGCGTGGCGCCAGCGAGTCGAGTGCCGCCACCGGGTCGGCGGCGGCCAGGATCATGGCGGCCAGCGCCGCCGGGCCCGGCACCTCGGCGCGCAGGATGTCGGGCCGCCCCGCCAGCTCCTGGATCCGGCCAAAGCCGAGATCACGCGCGAACCGGCCCAGCGCCTCGGCCTGCGCCGCGGGATCATCGGGGGCAGCATAGTGCGTGGGGTCGAGCCCGTCCTCGGCAGCACGGGCCATGCGCTCACGCAGCTGTGCCGGCACCGCCGCCGCAGCCGCGCGCCGCGGCTGGCAGGCCAGGCCGAAAGTCAGGCCGGCCGTGGCGGCCAGCAGCGCGCGGCGAGTGGGCAGAGACATCACGTATCCGGGCAGTTGGAGCCTGTTCCTACACCGGCGAGCGATCCCGTTGAACGGGGATCTCGCGCTGTTGCGGCAATTCCGCAACGTCTGTGGCGGCCAGGCCACGCTGCTGGCTCCGGCGGGTCAGCCCACCGCGCCGGAACGCCAGCGGGCGGCAACCAGGCAGGCGCGCAGGCGGCCGACGACGCCAAGGTCCATGCCGGCCGCCAGCCAATCGTCGCCGGGCGGAAGGATCAGCCGGAATTCTCCTTGCACCAGCGCGCCACCTGCTCGTGGGTGGCGAACCAGCATCCGCCCCTGGCCTTCATGTGCGCGATCAGCCTGGCCAGCAGCGGCATCCGCGAGCGATGCCCGATCACGTGCGGGTGCATGGTCAGGATGAACAGGCCCCCCTCCTCCCAGGCGCCATCGAACTCGGCGCGAAAAATCTCCTCGACCCCGCTGGGCGGCGTGTACGGCCGCAGCGCCGAGAAGCGCACGAAATTGAAATAGGGCGCATCGTCGCGGATCCATTCCGGGGGCAGCTCGATGATGCCGGTCGGCGCGCCATCGGCCAGCAGCTCATAGGGATCGTCGTCGCCCATCAGGCTGGAATCATAGAGCAGCCCGAGCTCGCGGATGATGCTCATGGTATCGACCGAGAAATCCCAGCTGGCGGTGCGGATGCCTACCGGCCGGCGGCCGGAAATCTTCTCCAGCGTGTCGGCGGCGCGGAAGGTGAGGTCGCGCTCCACCCCTGGCGGCAGCGTGGTGTTGGCCTCGTGGATCCAGCTGTGGATGCCGATCTCGTGACCCTCGGCGGCGACCGCCTTGACCTCCTCGGGGTGCAGCAGCGCGGAGACCGCCGGGTAGAAGAAACTCGCGCGGATGGCTTCGCGATCGAGCAGTTTGCGGATGCGCGGGATGGCGCTGCGGTTGCCGTACTGGCCCTGGGAGATGCGCATCGGCGATTCGTCGGCATCGCGCAGCGGGATGGTCTCGTGGTCGGCATCGAACGACAGGCTGACCGCACAGCGCGCCCCGTTCGGCCAGGTCTTTGGTGCCATGCTGCGCCCTGCCCGGGCGCGGCCGACGATCTTGCGCCAGTGCTCTTCGGACCATTCCCAGGGTTTCTGCGGTTCGGCCATTCGGGGTGTCTCCTCGTGGGGGTTCATGGACACGGGGCCGGTAGTCTAGGCTCCTTCGATGCACGCGCCAGCCCCACCCGGCCCGGCCGGCCTGCTGCGCCGGCGCAGCGGCGCCGCCGGCTCGCGCGTGACCGCGATCGAGCTCTTCTTCGATCTGGTGTTCGTGTTCGCGGTGACGCAGCTCAGCCACGCCCTGCTGGCCGACATGAGCAGGCAGGGTATCGCCCGCGCCGCGGTGCTGTTCGCCTCGGTCTGGTGGGTGTGGATCTACACCAGCTGGGCGACCAACTGGCTCGACCCCGACCGGGCGCCGGTGCGGGCGCTGCTGTTCCTGCTGATGCTGGCCGGCATCGTGATGGCGACCGCCATTCCGCATGCGTTCGATTCGCTGGCCTGGCCGTTCGCGCTGTCGCACATCGCGGCGCAGTGCGGCCGCTCGGCCTTCATGATCGCCGCGCTCCGGCGGGAAAGCCCGGCCAACATGCGCAACTTCCAGCGCGTCCTGGCCTGGAAGGCGCTGGCCGCACCGTTATGGATCGCCGGCGCCGCCGCCCCCGCCCAGCAGCTGCCGCTGTGGGCGGCGGCGATCGGCATCGAGTTCGCCTCGCCCGCGCTCGCGTTCTACGTGCCTGGCCTCGGGGCCTCGCGAACCACCGACTGGGACGTCTCGGGCGCCCACATGGCCGAGCGCTGCGGCCTGTTCGTGATCATCGCGCTGGGCGAGACCCTGATCATGACGGCGATGACCTTCGAGAAGGCCGGCTGGAGCACGATGAACGTCGCCGCCCTGCTTGCCTCGTTTTCCAGCACCGCGGCGATGTGGTGGATCTATTTCGATACCGGCGCCGAGCGGGGCGAGCACGCGATCACCGGCACCGCCGATCCCGGGCGCCTCGCGCGGCTCGGCTACACCTATCTGCACCTGCCGATCATCGCCGGGATCGTCCTGGCCGCGGTCGGCGACGAGCTGGTGCTGGCCCACCCCACCGGCCATGGCGATGCACGCACCATCGCGGTCGTGGTCGGCGGCGCTGGCGTGTTCCTGGCCGGCACGCTTCTGTTCAAGTGCTCGGTCACCGGGCGTCTGCCACTGTCGCACCTGCTCGGGCTGGGGCTGCTCGCGCTGTGCTGGGCGGCAGGCCCGATGCTCCCGCCACTCGCGCTCGCCGTGCTGGTCAGCCTGGCGCTGGTCGCGACCGCTGCCTGGGAGACCACGAGCCTCGGCGGCACCCGGGCCGGCCAGGCGCACGACAAGGGGAACTGAGCGATGCGCACGCTGGTGATGATCGGGGTCGGGCTTGCCATCATGGCGGGCTTCCTGCTGGCGGGCCGGCTGCTCCGCCTGGCCGGCGTTTCCGTGCCGGTCGTTGCCCTGTTCATCGGGGTCTGGTTCGTCTGGTGCCTGTGGGACACCTATCTCGGCACCACGCACGGCTATGCCTGGGGGGCGGAACTGCTGATCCATGCTCCGATCTTCCTGGTGCCGGCGCTCGCCGCCTGGTGGCTCGGCCGCGTGCTGGCATGAACCCGCTCGCCACCATCGGCTACGAGCGCGACACGCTGGAAGGCGTGATCGGGCGCCTCGGCGCCGCGAATGTCGAGGTGCTGATCGACGTGCGCGCGATCGCATCGTCGCGGCGGGCGGGGTTCTCGAAGACGCTGCTGGCGGCGAGCCTTGCCGGGGCCGGCATCGAGTATATTCATCTGCGCGACCTCGGTACCCCGAAACCGGGCCGTGACGCCGCGCGCGCGGGTCGCATCGACGAGATGCGAAGAATCTTCAGCGCGCACATGGCCGAGCCCGCGGCGATGGCGGCGCTGGCCAGGACCGAGGCGCTGGTACGCGAAAAGCGCGCCTGCCTGCTGTGCTTCGAGGCGGACCACGCACGCTGCCATCGCGCCGTGCTGGCCGGGATGCTGGCGCGGTCCCTCCGCTGCGAGGTGGTGGCCCTGTAGAAGCATCGACGCGCGCAGGCTGGCGCGCCCGGAGGGACTTGAACCCCCAACCCCCGGATTAGAAGGCCGGCGCTCTATCCAGTTGAGCTACGGGCGCGTGCCGGCC
>JADYYZ010000119.1 GCA_020853405.1 Acetobacteraceae bacterium | reverse complement strand
GCCTCCAGCATCATGTCCTTGGAGTAGTAGCCGGCGAAGAACGGGATGCCGGCGAGTGCCAGGCTGCCGATCCACATCATCGCGTAGGTCTGCGGGATCCTGCGCCAGATGCCGCCCATGCGGCGGATGTCCTGTTCGTCGCTCATCGCGTGGATGACGCTGCCCGAGCCGAGGAACAGCAGCGCCTTGAAGAAGGCGTGGGTGATCAGGTGGAAGATCGCCGCCGGATAGGCGCCGACGCCGGCGGCGAAGAACATGTAGCCGAGCTGCGAGCAGGTGGAATAGGCGATGATCCGCTTGATGTCGTTCTGCACGCAGCCGATGGTCGCGGCGAAGAACGCCGTGGTGGCACCGATCACGGTGACGATCGAGAGCGCCACCGGCGCCAGCTCGAACAGCGGGCTCATCCGCGCCACCAGGAAGACGCCGGCGGTGACCATGGTGGCGGCGTGGATCAGCGCCGAAACCGGGGTCGGGCCTTCCATCGCATCGGGCAGCCAGGTGTGCAGGAAGATCTGCGCCGACTTGCTCATCGCGCCGAAGAACATCAGCACCGCGGCCAGCTCGATCGCGCGCATCTGGATGCCGGCGATCGACCAGGTGACGTGCTGCTGTTCGGTGCCGGCGGCGAAGATGGTGTCGAACTCGATCGAGCCGAACAGCAGGAAGACCGAGGCAAGGCCGAGCGCGAAGCAGAGGTCGCCGACGCGGTTGACCACGAACGCCTTGATCGCGGCCGCGCAGGCCGACGGCCGCGTGTACCAGAACCCGATCAGCAGGTAGCTCGCCAGCCCCACGCCTTCCCAGCCGAAATAGAGCTGGGCCAGGTTGTCGGCGGTGACCAGCATCAGCATCGCGAAGGTGAACAGCGACAGGTAGCTCATGAAGCGCGGGATCGACGTGTCGTGCGCCATGTAGCCGATGGAGTAGATGTGGATCAGCGTGCTGATCAGCGTGACCATCGCGACCATGACCGCGCTCAGCGTGTCGTAGCGGACCGACCAGCTCGCCTCCAGCGCGCCGGAATCGATCCAGGTGGCGAGCACCACCGTGGTCGGCGCGCCCTTCACCGCGACCGCCCAGAACGCGGCGGCGCCGCAGATCGTGGCCAGCACCATGCAGATCACGCTGACCAGCTGGGCGGCGCGATCGCCGATGGCGCGGCCGAACAGCCCGGCGATCAGCGACCCGGCCAGCGGCAGGAAGACGGCGGCGACGTAGATCATGCGGCCTTCCTCAACCCTTCATCGTGGTGATGTCCTCGACCGCGATCGAGCCGCGGTTGCGGAAATAGACGACGACGATCGCAAGCCCGATCGCCGCTTCCGCGGCGGCGACGGTCAGCACGAACATGGTGAAGACCTGGCCGACCAGGTCGCCCAGATGCGCCGAGAACGCCACCAGGTTCAGGTTCACCGAAAGCAGCATCAGCTCGACCGACATCAGGATCACGATCACGTTCTTGCGGTTCAGGAAGATGCCGAAGATGCCGAGCGTCAGCAGCAGCGCCGCGAGCGTCAGGTAGTGCGCAAGGCCGATCGGCGGCATCAGTGCTGCCCCCCGCCTTGGTGCCCACCATGGTGCCCGCCGTGATGACCGCCGTGACGGCCGCCGTGATGGCCACCGGGCGCCGCCTCCGCGCCCGCCATTTCGGGTTCGGCCGGCTGGCGGTCCATCCGCACCATCGCCGCCCCCGGCGCGATCCGGGCCATGACCAGCGTCTCGGCGGTGCTGCGCGCGAGCTGGGCGGGAATGCTCTGGCGCCGCGCGCCGGGCCGTTCGCGCAGCGTCAGCACGATGGCGCCGATCATCGCGACCAGCAGCACCATGCCGCTGGCCTGGAACAGGAATACGTACTGGGTGTACAGCACCCGGCCCAGCGCCTCGGCGTTGGTGATCGCGGACGGGTCCGGCCGCGGCGCCGCGGCAAGCCGCATCGCCTCGGGCGCGATGGTCCAGACCGTCAGCACCGCCACCAGCTCGGCCAGCAGCACGAGCCCGATCAGCGCGCCGACCGGGGCGTAGCGCTGGAATCCTTCGCGCAGCTGCGCGAAATCGACATCCAGCATCATCACCACGAACAGGAACAGCACCGCGACCGCGCCGACATAGACGATCACCAGGATCATCGCCAGGAACTCGGCGCCCATCAGCAGGAACAGGCCGGCGGCGTTGAAGAAGGCGAGGATCAGGAACAGCACCGAATGCACCGGGTTGCGGGCGGCGACCACCATCACGGCCGAGGCCAGCAGCAGGGCAGCGAAGAGCCAGAAGGCGAGTTGCGCGAGCACCGGGGCCGCCCCCTCAGCGATACGGCGCGTCGGCGGCAAGCCGCGCGGCCAGTTCGGTTTCCCACCTGTCGCCGTTCGCGAGCAGGCGGTCCTTGTCGTACATCAGCTCCTCGCGCGTCTCGGTCGCGAACTCGAAGTTCGGCCCCTCGACGATCGCATCGACCGGGCATGCTTCCTCGCACAGGCCGCAATAGATGCACTTGGTCATGTCGATGTCGTAGCGCGTGGTGCGGCGCGAGCCGTCGGCGCGGGGCTCGGCCTCGATCGTGATCGCCTGGGCCGGGCAGATCGCCTCGCACAGTTTGCAGGCGATGCAGCGCTCCTCGCCGTTGGGGTAGCGGCGCAGCGCGTGCTCGCCCTTGAAGCGCGGGCTGATCGGCCCCTTCTCGTACGGGTAGTTCAGCGTCGCCCTGGGCCGAAGCACGTATTTCAGGGTCAGCGCCAGCCCGGCGATCAGCTCGGTCAGGAAGAAGGCCCGGGCGGCGCGGTCAAGGACGGGCATGGTTCACGCTCCCTGCCCCGGCAGCCAGCCGAAGGCCATCAGCACGCCCGCGGTCAGCACCACATAGGCAAGCGAAAGCGGCAGGAACACCTTCCAGCCGAGCCGCATCAGCTGGTCGTAGCGGTAGCGCGGGAAGGTCGCGCGCGCCCACACGAACACGAACAGGCAGAGCGAAATCTTGAGCGCGAACCAGACGACGCCCGGCACCCAGGTGAACGGCGCGAACGGGATCGGGCTCAGCCAGCCGCCCAGGAACAGGATGGTGGTCATCCCGCTCATCAGGATCATGTTGGCGTACTCGCCAAGGAAGAACATCGCGAACGTCATCGCCGAATACTCGACGAAGAAGCCCGCCACGATCTCGCTCTCGCCCTCCGGCAGGTCGAACGGCAGGCGGTTCGTCTCGGCCAGGCCCGAGACGAAGAACACCACGAACATCGGCAGCAGCGGGATGCAGAACCAGATCGTCTCCTGCGCGCGCACGATCTCGGACAGGTTCAGCGAGCCGGCCACCAGCAGCACGCAGATGATCACGAAGCCGATCGAGACCTCGTAGCTCACCATCTGCGCGGCGCTGCGCAGGCCGCCCAGGAAGGCGTATTTCGAGTTCGACGCCCAGCCGGCGATGATGATGCCGTAGACCCCTAGCGAGGAGATCGCGAACAGATAGAGGATGCCGACATTGATGTCGGCCAGCACCCAGCCGTCGGCGACCGGGATCACCGCCCAGGCGATCATCGCCAGCCCGAAGGTCAGCATCGGCGCCAGCAGGAACAGGATCCGGTTCGCCCCGGTCGGGATCACCGTCTCCTTCATGAACAGTTTCAGCGCGTCCGCGAACGGCTGCAAAAGCCCGAGCGGCCCCACCACGTTCGGCCCCCGCCGGAGCTGCATCGCCGCCATCACCTTGCGTTCGAAATAGGTGAGGTAGGCGACGCAGATCAGCAGCGGCACCAGCAGCAGCAGGGTCTGGCCCACCATGATGGCGGCGGGCAGGACATAGGTCGGGAGGAAGCCTGTGCTCATGCTGCGGCCACTACTCGGCTGCGAGGGCGGTGGGTTTCGGGCCGGCGAGGTCGCGCACGCACTGCGCCATGGTCGGCGAGGCGCGGCTGATCGGGTCGGTCACGTGGTAGGTCGCGATCGCAGGCAGGAACGCTGCCTCCTCCATCGCCGAGGCATCGCCCGCCGGTCCCTCGGTGCGCTCGCCCCGCACCGGCGCGAAGCCAAGGCCGAACAGAGGATGGCGCGCGCGCAGGCCGTCGATCGTGTCGTACGGCAGCACCCTGCCGACCACCGCCGAGAAGGCACGCAGGATGCGGAAATCCTCGCGCGCCTCGCCCGGCGGAAACAGCGCCTGGAAACCGCGCTGCGGCCGGCCTTCGGTGTTCACCCAGGTCGCCTGCTTCTCGGTGTAGGCGGCCCCGGGCAGCACCACGTCGGCACGCGCCGCCCCGGCATCGCCGTGGCTGCCCTGATAGACGACGAACGCGTTCCCGAGGCCGGAGAGATCGGCGTCGTCGACGCCAAGCAGCCATAGCAGCTCGACCGCGCCCGACAGCATGGTGCGCGCGTCGTGCCCGCCCGCCCCCGGCACGAAGCCGAGCTCGAGCCCACCCACCCTTCCCGCCGCGGTGTGCAGCACGTTGAAGCCGTGCCAGTCGGCGCGGATGGCGTTGGCATTGCGCGCGATCGCCCAGGCGGCCGCCAGCACCGCGGCACCATCCGCCCGGCGCAGCGCCCCCTGCCCCACCACGACCATGGGGTGCTTGGCGGCAGCGAGCGTGCGCACGAAATGATGCCCACCCCCCAGGATGGCACGCAGCGCCGACGGCCCCTCGGCGAAGCGCTCGGCCGGATAGGTGAGGTCGGCTGCCGGGCCGACCAGCCCCACGGGAAGGGCGTTCGCAAGCCAGCGCTTGCGGATGCGCGCGTTCAGCACCGGCGCCTCGCGCCGCGGGTCGGTGCCGATCAGCAGCACCGCATCCGCCTGGTCGATGCCGGCGATCGTCGTGTTGAAGCGCCAGAACTCGGGCCGCGAGACATCGAGCGCCGCGCCATCGACCCGGCAATCGACGTTGCAGGAGCCGAGTGCTGCCATCAGGTCGCCGAGCGCCTGGATGCTTTCCGCATCGGCGTGGTCGCCGGCCAGCGCCCCGATCCGCTCGGGCGCGAGGCCCTTGAGCCTGGCGGCGATCGCGGCGAACGCCTCGGCCCAGCTGGCAGGCACGAGCTTGCCGTCCTTCCTCACCCAGGGCCGATCGAGCCGGCGGCGCATCAGCCCATCGACCCAGAAGCGCCCCTTGTCACCGACCCACTCCTCGTTCACCGCCTCGTTCTGGCGCGGCAGGATGCGCAGCACCTCCGGCCCGCGCGTGTCGATGCGGATGTTGGCGCCGACCGCATCGGCGATGTCGATGCCGTCGGTCTTCTTCAGTTCCCACGGCCGCGCTACGAAGGCATAGGGGCCGCTGGTCAGCGCGCCCACCGGGCAGAGATCGATCAGGTTGCCGGACAGCTCGCTGGCGATCGCCTGCTCGACATAGGTGCCGATCTGCATGTCCTCGCCGCGGCCGAGCCCGCCGAGGTCGGGCACGCCGGCGACCTCCTGGGCGAAGCGCACGCAGCGGGTGCAGTGGATGCAGCGGGTCATCACCGTCTTGATCAGCGGACCCATGTATTTGTCGGTGACGGCGCGCTTGTTCTCGACGAACCGGCCGTGGACCATGCCGTAGGCCACCGCCTGGTCCTGCAGGTCGCACTCGCCGCCCTGGTCGCAGATCGGGCAGTCGAGCGGGTGGTTGATCAGCAGGAATTCCATCACGCCGTGGCGCGCTGCCTTGACCATCGGCGTGGTGGTCTTGATCACCATGTTGTCGGCGGCGGGGTAGGCGCAGCTCGCGATCGGCTTCGGCGCCTTCTCCAGCTCGACCAGGCACATCCGGCAATTGCCGGCGACCGACAGCCGCTCGTGGTAGCAGAAGCGCGGGATTTCCACGCCCGCCGCCTCGCACGCCTGCAGCACGGTCGCGCCCGCGGGAACCTCGACCTCGATGCCGTCGACGGAAAGTTTCGGCATGCCCAGGTCACTCCGCCGCCAGCTTCGGTGCCACGCCAGATCCCTGCCGCGCCTTGTAGGCGGCGATCCGCTCCTCCATCACCGGGCGGAAATGCCGGATCAGGCCCTGGATCGGCCAGGCGGCGGCATCGCCCAGCGCGCAGATCGTGTGGCCCTCGACCTGGCGCGTCACCTTCTCCAGCACGTCGATCTCGTCGGGGCTGGCGCGGCCCTCGACCATGCGCAGCATCACCCGCCACATCCAGCCGGTGCCCTCGCGGCAGGGCGTGCACTGGCCGCAGCTTTCGTGCTTGTAGAAATAGGAAAGCCGCGCGATCGCCCTGATCACGTCGGTCGACTTGTCCATCACCATCACCGCCGCGGTGCCCAGGCCGGATTTCACGTCGCGCAGACTGTCGAAATCCATCAGCACCGTGTCGCAGATCTCCTTCGGCAGCAGCGGCACCGAGGAACCGCCGGGGATCACCGCCAGCAGGTTGTCCCAGCCGCCGCGCACGCCGCCGGCATACTTGTCGATCAGCTCGCGCAACGGGATGCCGAGCTCCTCCTCGACATTGCACGGCTTGTTCACGTGGCCCGAGATGCAGAACACCTTGGTGCCCGCGTTCTTCGGCCGGCCGAGGGCGGCGAACCACGCGCCGCCCCGGCGCATGATGGTCGGCGCGACCGCGATCGTCTCGACATTGTTGACGGTGGTCGGGCAGCCATAAAGCCCGACCGCGGCGGGGAACGGCGGCTTCAGCCGCGGCATGCCCTTCTTGCCTTCGAGGCTCTCGAGCAGCGCGGTCTCCTCGCCGCAGATATAGGCGCCGGCGCCGCGATGCAGATAGACATCGAAATCATAGCCGGACCCCGACGCATTCCTGCCGATCAGGCCGGCGGCGTACGCCTCGTCGATCGCCGCCTGCAGGTGGCGGGCCTCGTTGAAGAACTCGCCGCGGATATAGATGTAGGCGGCGATCGCACCCATCGCGAAGCCGGCGACGAGGCAGCCCTCGATCAGCTTGTGCGGATCGTGGCGGATGATGTCGCGATCCTTGCAGGTGCCGGGCTCGCTCTCGTCGGCGTTCACCACCAGGTACGCCGGCCGCCCATCCGACTGCTTGGGCATGAACGACCATTTCAGGCCGGACGGGAAACCGGCGCCGCCGCGCCCGCGCAGGCCCGACTGCTTGATCTCCTCGACGATCGCCTCGCGGCCCTTGGCCAGGATCGCGGCGGTGCCGTCCCAGTCGCCGCGGGCACGCGCGCCAGAAAGCCGCCAGTCATGCACGCCATAGAGGTTGGTGAAGATGCGGTCCTTGTCGTGGAGCATCGTCTACTCGCCTGCCGTCGGCTGCGCCGGCAGTTCCGTCAGCGTCGTCGGACCGCCCTCGGGCGCCGAGGTCTGCCGCCCGGTCGTGCTGCCGCAGGGCGGGCGCTCGCCCTGCCGCAGTGCGGCGATCAGCGCCTCGGTGCGCGGCCCGTCCAGGTCCTCGTAGAAGTCGTCGTCGACCACCAGCACCGGCGCATTCACGCAGGCGCCGACACATTCCACCTCGGTCAGGGTGAACATGCCGTCGGCGCTGGTCTCGCCGAACCCGGCGATGCCGGTGGCCCGCTTGCACGCCGCCACCACCTCGTCACTGCCGCGCAGCCAGCACGGCGTGGTGGTGCAGGCCTGCAGGTTGTATTTCCCCACCGGCCGCAGATTGAACATGGTGTAGAAACTCGCGACCTCGTAGACGCGCACCGGCGGCATCGCAAGCCGCCGCGCGATCGCGTCCATCGCCGGCTTCGGCACCCAGGCGCTGCCGGTCTCGCGCTTCATCTGCGCCTGCGCCACGTACAGCAGCGGGATCACGCCCGATGCCTTCCTGGCCTCCGGGTAGCGCGCCAGGATCGTCGCGATCTCGGCCTCGCTCGCCGCGTCGAACGTGAAACTCGCGGGCTGGATCGCGGGGTCGTTGACGGCGCGGGACGCACTCACCGGTCGATCTCCCCGAATACCACGTCGAGCGAGCCGATGATCGCCACCGCGTCCGCCAGCATGTGGCCCTTGGCCAGCAGGTCCATCGCCTGCAGGTGCGCGTAGCCGGGCGCCCTGATCTTGCAGCGATAGGGGCGGTTGGTGCCGTCGGCAACCAGGTAGACGCCGAACTCGCCCTTCGGCGCCTCGACCACGGTATAGGTCGCGCCCTCGGGCACGTGCACGCCCTCGCTGTAGAGTTTGAAGTGATGGATCAGCGCTTCCATCGAGCTCTTCATGGCACGGCGCGACGGCGGCGTGATCTTGTCGTCGGTCACCTTCACCGGCCCGTCCGGCATCTCGGCCAGGCACTGGTGGATGATCTTCAGGCTTTCGCGCATTTCCGCCACCCGCACCAGGTAGCGGTCATAGCAGTCGCCGTTGCGCCCGACCGGGATGTCGAAGCGCATGTCGGCATAGACGTCGTAGGGCTGCGACTTGCGCAGATCCCACGCGCCGCCCGAGGCACGCAGGCAGGGGCCCGAGAACCCCCAGGCGATCGCCTCGTCGAGCGTGATCACCCCGATATCGACCAGACGCTGCTTGAAGATGCGGTTCTCGGTCAGCAGCACTTCCATGTCGTCGATGAAGCCGGGGAATTTCAGCGCCCATTCGCCGATCCGCTCGCCAAGCCCCGCCGGCAGGTCCCTGGCGACGCCGCCGTGGCGGAAGTAGTTGGCGTGCAGGCGCGCCCCCGATGCCGCCTCGTGGAACTCCATCAGGATCTCGCGCTGTTCGAACCCCCACAGCGCCGGCGTGGTGGCGCCGCAGTCGATCGCGAAGGTGGTGAGGTTCAGGAGATGGTTCAGGATGCGCGAGATCTCCGCGAACAGCACCCGGATATACTGGCCGCGCAGCGGCGGCGTGACGCCGAGCAGCCGCTCGGTCGCCAGCGCGAACGCGTGCTCCTGCGCCATCGGCGCCACGTAGTCGAGCCGGTCGAAATAGGGCAGCGCCTGGGTATAGGTCTTGTACTCGATCAGTTTCTCGGTGCCGCGGTGCAACAGGCCGATATGCGGGTCGGCCCGCGTCACCACCTCGCCGTCGAGGTCGAGCACCATGCGCAGCACGCCATGCGCGGCCGGGTGCTGCGGGCCGAAATTGATGGTGTGGCTGCGGCTCTCGGCGGGGCCGGCCGGACGGTCGGTGGCGTCGTTCATTGCCCCGCCTTCCCTTCG
>JADYYZ010000118.1 GCA_020853405.1 Acetobacteraceae bacterium | reverse complement strand
GGCAGGCTCGCCCGCCCGATCGAGCGCCCGATAGAACCGGTCGAGCTCGCGCCTGGCTTCCTCCAGCCCGGCGAACGTGAAATCGAGCGGCGCGCGATAGTGTGTTTTCAGCAGCAGCAGCCGGAATGCCTCGCCCGCCCAGGCACCGCGCCCGAGTATGTCGCGCACGGTGAAGAAGTTGCCGAGACTCTTCGACATCTTCTGGCCATCGACCAGCAGCATGCCGTTGTGCATCCAGAGCTTCGCGAAATGCGTGCCGGGGAAGGCGCAGACGCTCTGTGCCACCTCGTTCTCGTGGTGCGGAAAGATCAGGTCGGCGCCGCCGCCGTGGATGTCGAACTCCTCGCCCAGGTGCTGCCAGGCCATCGCCGAGCACTCGATATGCCAGCCGGGCCGGCCGCGGCCCCAGGGCGAGTCCCAGCCGGGCGTCTCGGCATCCGAAGGCTTCCACAGCACGAAATCGAACTCGCTCCGCTTGTACGGCGCGACATCCACCCGCGCGCCGGCAAGCATTTCCTCGGTATCGCGGTTGGAGAGTTTGCCGTAGTCCGGGAAGCTCGGCACGCTGAACAGCACGTGCCCGTCCGCGGCGTAGGCATGGCCGTTCGCGATCAGTTTTTCGATCAGCGCGATCATCGCCGGGATGTGGCCGGTGGCGCGGGGCTCGACATCGGGCGGCAGCGCGCCGATCGCGGCCATGTCGCGGTGGTAATCGGCGGTGGTGCGGGCGGTGACCGCGGCGATCGGCTCACCGCTCGCGCGCGAGCGGGCGTTGATCTTGTCGTCGACGTCGGTGATGTTGCGGGCGTAGGTCACCTTCGGATAGAGGCGCCGCAGCAGCCGCGCCAGCACGTCGAACACGACCACCGGGCGGGCGTTGCCCAGGTGCGCGAGGTCATAGACGGTGGGGCCGCACACGTACAGGCGCACATGCCGGGGATCGAGCGGGGCGAAACGCTCCTTCCGTCGCGTCGCGCTGTTGTAGAGGACAAGATCGGTCATGGAAGCGGCAAACTGCCAGACTTCCGCGGGCAGGCGGAAGCTGCGATTTCAGCCGGGCAGGTCCCCATCCTCGCTGTCGTCGGCCTCGCCCGCGTCCAGGCCCTCGTCCTCGGCGTCACCTTCGGCGTCATCGTCGCCGGCATCGTCGTCCGCCTGGTGGCGGCGGGGGTCGAGTGCCCGCCAGTTGCGCTCCTCGGCGCTGGCCTTGCGGGCAGCGAACTCCTTGATTTCCGAGGCCGAGCGCCAGCCTGCCTCGCCTTCGACCAGGGCATCCTCGCCGAACGCACGCCAGGCGGCCAGCACGTGCGCCTCATCCAGTCCCGGCGCGCGGCAGCGCTCGAGGCTGTCGCGCACATAGGCACGGGCAAAGCCGTTGGCGTGCATCAGGCTGGTGAAGCCGCGCACGACCTCGAGCGGGGCGGCGCCGTTGCCGCCCGAAAGGTCGATGATCCGTACCTGGTGGCCGCCGGGTGGCGCGAACAGACTGTCCATGGTGGGCTCCCTGCCCGGGTGCGCGGGTGCGCTCAGGCCAGCAGGCCGCGCGCTTCAAGATCACCCAGGATCGATTTCTCCGCCAGCCCCGCCATCCAGCCGGCCAGGCCATCGACCAGCAGGGTGCGCGCGAGATCGATCGTGCCGCGCTCGGGGTCGATCCTCGCCTCGCCCAGGATCTTCTCCGCCAGCGCCATGCCGACCGCCCGTGCGCGCGTCTTCAGCGGCTGGTCGAGCCGGTTCCGCAGCACGGCCCGCCGCACGTTCGGCCAGGGCAGGCGCCCGACCGGTTCGATCGCGCTGCCGCACAGCGGGATCAGCTGCATGAAGCGGGGATCGGGCACCCGCTGCCCGTTGACGCGCCGCTTCGGCAAGAAGTCGCCGACCGCGCCCGCCATGCCGCCGGTGCGCGCGATCCAGGGCGCGACCAGCGGATTGTCCACGGCAATGCAAAGGTGGTCCTGCAGGAACTTCTGGCAGTTGCGCCGGCCCAGCTGGAAATCATGGCGGCGGAAGGATTCGTCGATGAAACCGGCGAAACTGCCAAGCCCCGCCGCCGCCAGCTCGGTCTCGCCGCCCGCCTTGCCCTCGCGCACGGGTGCGATCAGGAAGTGGCTGAAATCGTCCTCGGCCAGCGCGGCAGCAAGGTCGTCGGGCCGGAAGCGCGCCTGGTCGCGCCAGGCTCCCAGCAGCCCGAGGGTGCTGGCGATCAGGTCGGGCTCGCCCGGGTCGGGGGGATCGTGCCGGCCGCGATCATCGGGGAACGGGTCGATCATCAGCAGCGCGCGGTCGGCCGCGTTGGCGTCGGTCGGCATCGTGCCTCCTTCGCACAGCGCGCGGCGGACGAATTCCAGCGGCTCGTTGTAGAGAACCCCGCCATCGAGCGCCGGGAAGCGCCACGGATCCTCGGCGTCCGGGGTCAGGTCGGGGGCGAGTTCCAGCCCGTCGCCGGCGCCGGGCACCGGCCAGCGCCGCGCGCGATAGAGGGCGAGCGGGTTGGCGAATCGCCGCGCCGGCAGGCCGACCGGGAAGGCCGAGGTGGCAAGCGCCGCATCGGCCAGCAACCCGAGCTGTTCGCCAAGCCCCGCCCGGTTCAGCGCGCTGGCGCCATCCGGCAGCAGGCCGGGGGCGCCGGGGCCGGTGCCATACACGGCCAGGTGCGCATAGTCGGCGTGGTTGACCATGCGATAGCCGCGAACCGCCTCGGCCTGCATCGGCAGCAGGTACGGCACGCCCCGCAGGTTCGACAGCGTCAGCACCACCCGGAGCGGGTTCGCCATCCAGCCGAAGCGCGACTGCGTGCCGGCACGGATCGCCGCCGTGCCATCGGCGACCGCGCGATCGGCGATCTCCCGCAGGCTGGTGCCGTCAAGCAGCGCCCGCAGTTCCGACCGCGGCGCTGCCAGGTCGCGCGTGCCGAGCAGCCCCAGGATGTCGATCTCGCGCACCCAGGCGCGGAACAGCAGGTGGCGTGCCGCCGCGGCCGGTGGCGGCGCGTCGTAGCCGAGGCCGGCAAGGTCGAGCGGCCCTGGCCAGGTGAAGGCTGAAAGCGCCATCAGCGCGGTGGCGATGCCGCCGGCCGAGGCGCCGGAGGCGACGCCCACGCGCACCGTGTGGTCGGGCACCTCCGGCCTGCCGGATGCCTTCGACTTCTGCCATTCGTCGAACGCCTGGAACATGAAGTCCAGCACGCCGGCGGTATAGGCGCCGGCCGAGACGGCGCCTGCCATCACGAGGCCGAGCTCGAACGGTTTCGCTTCTGCCACGCGCCTTCACCTCGGCCTGGGGAAACGTGATCGTAACGAGATCATGACGGTAACAAGATCAGGGCGGCGGGGCGAGTGCCGCGCGCAGCCGCAGACCGTCGGCGCCGTGCGGGTCGATCAGCCCTTCGCGCAGGAACAGGTCGATCAGCACCAGGTTGACGTTGAACTTGAACGCATCGCTGTCCTGCACCAGCGCCAGCACCTCCGCGACCGGCATCAGGGTGAACGCCTCGACCTCGCCATCGGCGGGGCGGGGCGTGAAATCCTCCGGCAGGTCGAGGTCGAAGCAATGCAGCAGGTCGACCCGCAGCCCGTCCTCGACCTGCATCGCATAGGCGATCTCGGCGACCTTGCGCGCCCGGATCGCGAGCTCGGGAGGGATCGCCGCCTCCTCGGCGGCTTCCTTCAGCAGCGTCTGTTCCGGGCCGAGGCCGGCGGGGATGCCGCCGGCGACGATGTGGTCGAGCTTGGAAGGTGCGACCGCCTTGTCGCGGGCGCGGCGGCCGACCCACAGATGCAGCCCGTCCGGCCGCGCGACCCTGCCGTTCACGTGCACGCCCTCCGCCCGCACGCCGAAGGCCGGCACCGCACCGCGATCGAGCCGGGCCAGCACCGGCCCGTCCCGGTGCGCGCGCACGTCATAAAGCTCGCCGCGCAGGCGCCGCACGAGGCCGGCGCGCACCAGCGCCTCGGCCAGCCGCGCCAGCGCATCGCTGCGCGCCGGCTGGCCGCGGAGCCGCCCGGCAAGGCCGGCGCCCCGTGCGTCGAAATGCACGAGCTGCGGAAAGAAGGTCAGCACGCGCGCGACCTCGGGCGAGATCCAGCCGACCCGGTCGGCGCCGATGCGCAAGGGCAGAAGGCGCGCCTCGTCCGGCACCTGGTTGCAGGCGGCGACGTGGCGCCAGAACGGAGCGGCCGGCCCGGCCAGGCGCGATGGTGCGGCAAGCGGCATCGGGCCATCACGCATGCTGTGCCGGCGTGCCGCAAGGCAGGTTTTGCACAAACGCGCCCGCCGCCTGCATAAGGGGCTGGAATACCGAGGATCGTTCCATAGTGCAGGTTTCGCCGCCCCCCCGCCCCGACCGGTCGCACCTTGCCACGCTCGCCACGCTCGCCCCTTATCTGTGGCCGCACGGCGATGTCGGGCTGCGGGCACGGGTGGTGGCCGCGATGGCGTTCCTGGTGCTGGCCAAGGCCACCAACGTCTATGTGCCGATGCTGTATGCGCGGGCGGTCGATGTGCTGACGCCGCGCCAGGGAGTCGGCGCCACGCTCGCGATCCCGGTCGCGCTGATCATCGGCTACGGGCTGCTGCGGGTCGCGACCAGCGCCTTCGGCGAGCTGCGCGATGCGGTGTTCGCCCGCACGCTGCAGCGTGCGATCCGCCGCGTCGCTCTGGAGACCTTCCGCCACCTGCACGCGCTCAGCCTGCGCTTCCATCTCGACCGCCAGACCGGCGGGCTGTCGCGGGCGATCGAACGCGGCACCAACGGCATCGATTCCGTGCTGCGCTTCATGCTGTTCAGCGTGCTGCCGACACTGATGGAGATCCTGCTGGTCACCATCATCCTGTGGTCGCTGTTCAGCATCACCTTCGCCGCGGTGACGTTCGTCACCATCGGCCTCTATATCGCGTTCACGCTGCTGTTCACCGACTGGCGGGTGAAGTTCCGCCGGGCCATGAACGAGACCGACCAGGAGGCGAACAGCAAGGCGATCGACAGCCTGCTGAACTACGAGACGGTGAAGTATTTCAGCAACGAGGAGCACGAGGCACGCCGCTTCGACGAGAGCATGCAGCGCTACGAGCGGGCCGCGGTGAAAAGCCAGGTGACGCTCAATTTCCTGAACATCGGCCAGGCGGCGATCATCGCGATGGGGCTCGCGGCGGTGATGCTGCTGGCCGCCGACGGCGTCGTTGCCGGCAGGATGACCGTCGGCGATTTCGTGCTGGTCAACACCTACCTGATCCAGCTCTACCTGCCGCTGAACTTCCTGGGCTTCGTCTATCGCGAGATGAAGCAGGGCATGGTCGATATGGAGGCGATGTTCCGCCTGCTGTCGCTCGACCGCGAGATCGCCGACCGCCCCGGCGCGATCGCGCTTCATCCCGGCCCGGGCGAGGTGCGGTTCGAGGATGTGCGCTTCGGCTACCGCCCCGACCGCACCATCCTGAAAGGCGTCTCGTTCACCGTGCCGCCGGGCAGCAAGCTCGCGATCGTCGGGCCGACCGGGGCAGGCAAGAGCACGATCAGCCGCCTGCTGTTCCGCTTCTATGACGTGCAGGCGGGCAGCATCACCATCGACGGCCACGACATCCGCGACCTGAAGCAGGATACGCTGCGTGGCAGCGTCGGCATCGTGCCGCAGGACACGGTGCTGTTCAACGACACCATCGCCTACAACATCGCCTACGGCCGCCCGGGCGCGAGCCAGGCCGAGATCGAGGAGGCGGCCCGCCACGCCCAGGTGCACGACTTCGTGCTGCGGCTGCCCGACGGCTACCGGACCCGTGTCGGCGAGCGCGGGCTGAAACTCTCGGGCGGCGAGAAGCAGCGCGTTGCGATCGCGCGGACCATCCTGAAGAACCCGCGCATCCTGCTGCTGGACGAGGCGACCAGCGCGCTCGATACCCGCACCGAACAGGAGATCTCGGCCGCGCTTCGCGCGGTTGCCGCCAATCGCACCACGCTGGTGATCGCGCACCGGCTTTCCACCGTGGTCGATGCCGACGAGATCCTGGTGCTGGATGACGGCCACGTGGTCGAGCGCGGCACGCATGCGGCGCTGCTCGACCGGCAGGGACTGTATGCCGAGATGTGGCGCCGCCAGGCGGAACTCTCCGAGGCGGAGGCGGCGGCGCGCGCCAGCCGCGCCGTCGAGAACCCCGCCCTTCGCCCCGACCCGCGCGAGGGCGCCGACCTCGCCTCCGGCACATGAGCGGTCGTTGGCGCCGGCCTCCCCCCTCGCATCGGCCGGGGCGAGGCACTATCTGCGCCAGTGCGACCGCGCTTCCGAGTGAGACCGACCATGCCCAGTGACGAGCAAGCCGCCGCGCCGACCGACGACGAGGGCACGCCGCCCGACCTCGGCCTTGCCGGGTCGGTGGTCGACAAGGCGATCGGCTACATGATCGAGCAACGGATCGAGCCGCTTTCGGTGGCCTCGGCGCTGCTGGGCGGCGCGCTGGGGCTGCTTGCCCGCACCCTCGACGACCGCGGCATCGTGCAGGTGCTGAGCAACGCCATCCGCAGCGTCGAGGCCGGCGAGCTGCGCCAGGATGACCCGAAGGGCTGATCGCCCCCTCCTGCCCGCGTGCGATATGCAGGGCAGATTGCTTCGGCATTGCCCGGGTATTATCCGCCGATCGTTCCCCATCCCAGCCGCGTGCGCGTTCAGCACCGCGATCATCCGCTCCCTGGTGAAACGCGATTCCCGCATCGTCGGATCGTTCCCACGCGGACTCGACATTCCGATGGCAGGACCGGCGGCGAGCATGTCACCAGGTTCGGGATTCCTGCGAAAGGCGGATGACCGGAAGCGCCGCGAACGCCGGCGTGATGTCATGCCATCTGGCGGCGGAGCCGTCCGTTCATCGTCAAGCCGTCGCGCATGTTCAGCCCGAGCAGCGTGATATTGAACGCGCCCGCCGCCAGTTCGAGTGCCTGGACCGCGTAGAAAACCACGTCGAACTCCGCGGCTCTGGCCTTCGCGGCGAGGAACAGCGCCGCCGGGATCAGGACCAGGATCCCGTTCGCGGCGATCAGCGGCATGCGTCTTATCTTCGCACCGACCAATCCATCCCGTCTCCCCTTGGCGAGGGCGAAGCCTGCCCCGCCTGTCGCCGCCAGCGCCGGGATCAGCACGAGAAAGCCCCAAGGGATCGCGGTCTTGACGGCAGCAACGACCGCGTCGGACGCGAACAGTTCGCTGAACGCGGTCGAGAGCCAGAATGTCGCGATCGTAGTCAGCGCGAGCGTGCCGGCCACCGGGTGAATGATCCTGGTCATGTTTGGGCAGCCCTTGTTATGACATCACGGTGCCAATCTGGTATGATCTCTATATGTAAAATGACATGGCGATGTCAATAGGAAAGCATGATGTCGTATGGGTAAGACGCAGCCAACGCCGGGCGGGGCGGCCCTGACCGACCTGATCCTGTGCCTGTTCCGGGCGAACAACCTGACGCTCGCCTGGGGCGACAGGCTCGTTGCACGCTTCGGGTTGACCAGTGCCCGGTGGCAGGTTCTCGGCGCAATCGTCCTCTCGGAGCGGGCGCAGCCGGTGGCCTGGATCGCACGTGATCTCGGGGCGAACCGGCAGAACGTGCAGCGCATCGTCAACGATCTGCACCGGGAAGGGCTGATCGTGTTCGAGCCCAATCCGCATCATCGAAGGGCGCAGATCGTGGTCCTGACCGACAAGGGTCGCCGGGCCTATGAAGCGGCGATCAATGCATACAATCCAAAGGTCAATGCGCTGGCCGAGGGGCTTTCACTTGAGGAGATCAGAACAGCCCAGCGCGTGGTGGCAACGCTCCGGGAACGGCTCGAAGGAGCAATGGATGCTGAAAAGCACGCCTGGCCGTCATGAGGTCGACGCGGACGGTGCCTCGGGCCGCGGCACGGGAAAGAAATGACCGATCCCTGGC
>JADYYZ010000117.1 GCA_020853405.1 Acetobacteraceae bacterium | reverse complement strand
TGGCGACCGCCTCCACCAGTTCGGCCGAACGCGGGCCACCTGCCTTCGGCGTGACCGAGAGCACGCCGCCGCCGCGTTCCGCGACCTGGCGTGCAAAGAAGGCGATCCCCTCGCCCGGCATGGCGGTAGCCGGGTATTCGGTTGCGATCGTCCAGGCGGCCTGGTCGGCGGCCTGGGCGCGTGCGGGCAGCGCCAGCAGGGCGGGAAGTGCGAACGCCGCGCGGCGGGGAAGGTGCAAGACGACCTCTCCTGCGGTTCGGTCGGGCAGACCGCCATCATCGCGCGTGGGTTCTCGCTGCTGCCAGCGCAATCGGCGCCGAGAAGCAGCCATAGCCTCATAGCCGCCACACCGCTGCCGCGCGACGCCGCCGTGCCATACCAATGCACGAAAACGCAATCCATCAATCACCCCAAGGTTGATCATCGGTGATCGTCCTGTTATATTGATCGGCGGGGGAGTTGTGGGGGTCGTCTTGTTTGCACGTATTGCAATGCTCGGCCTGCTGGTCAGCGGCTGCATGTCGGCCAGCGACCATGCCGCGGAGGTGCAGCGCGCCCGGCAGGGCGATCGGCTGACCGCCGGCGTCGTGCAGCGCGAGATACGCGAAGGCATGTCGGCAGGAGACGTGGCCGCGGTCCTCGGATCACCGAACATCGTCACCCGCAACCAGGACAACACAGAGACCTGGGTCTATGACCGCATTGCGACTGACACCGTCTACTCCACCAGTTCAGGAGGCGTGAGTTCGCTGATCCTGGGCGGCGGCGCCTGGGGCGGGGGGCTGCTCGGCGGGCTTGGTGGCGGCAGTGCCAGCCGATCGGCGGGCGCGGTCAGTCAGTCACAGCGCACGCTGACCATCGTCATCCGCTTCAGCCAGAGCGATCAGGTGCGCTCGTTCACCTATCACCAGTCGAGTTTCTGATGCGTCGCCGCAGCGTCTGGCTCGCCCTCCTGGCCGCACCGGCCGCGGGCTGCGCGCAGCAGATCCCGCCGGCTGCCCTTCAGCTCACCCAGGAATCCCTGGCGCAGCGGCAGCTGCAGACACGCAGGTTCGAAACCGAGGACGAATCCCTGCTGCTCAGTTCCAGCGTCTCGGTTCTGCAGGACCTCGGCTACCAGATCGGCAGCACCCATGCGCCGCTCGGCTTCGTCTTCGCGACCAAGCAGGCCGATGCGGTCGAGGTCGGCCAGGTGATCGGTGCGGTGCTGGTGGCGGTGGTGTTCGGCGTCGCGGTTCCCATCGACAAGGACCAGCAGATCAGGGTCTCGGTCATCACGCGCAAGGTTGATCGCGGGACCGCGCTGCGCGTGACATTCCAGCGCGTGGTGAAGAACACCAAGGGCGAGGTGTCGCGGATCGAGGCGCTGAACTCGCCACAGCTCTACCAGGAATTCTTCGACCGGCTTTCCAAGTCGGTCTTCCTCGAAGCGAACGAGATCTGAGATGCGAGCACGGCGCGGCCTCCTTGCTGTTGCACTCGTCGCACTCCTCGCCGGATGCCAGACCGACAGCCGCCAGCAGGCGCTTGCGACGGGCCAGGGGCAGGTCGCCTTGCGCCAGATGCAAAGCCGGGCGTTCGATACCACCGACCAGATGTTCGTCCAGCGCGCGGTGATCGCGACGTTGCAGGATCTCGGCTTCGTCGTCGATCAGGCGGACAGTGCGGTCGGCACGGTCAGCGGCACCAAGCTTGACGGGTTCGCCTTGCGCATGACGGTGGTGACCCGCCCCCGGCCGCCGCGCCAGACGATGGTGCGGGCGAACGCAACCTTCAATGTCCGGGCTGTCGAGAGCCCGCAGCCCTATCAGCAGTTCTTTGCCGCGCTTTCACGGTCGCTCTTCCTCTCCGAACAGCAGGTCGACTGACGCCGCGGTGGCAGAGGGTCGCTGCCGCGCCGAAGCAGCGCAATGACGGAACCTGTCCATACGAACCGATCGACCGGCCCGAGCCGCAGGCCGTCCCGCCCTGCCGGACGACAGTTTCCGCAGCCGATCAGGCACGGAAGTGGGAAAGGAAGGAACGGGTTGCCGCCTCCGCGGGACTGTCGATCACTTGCCCCGGCGGGCCTTCCTCGATGATCGTTCCATCGCGCATGAAGACCAATCGGTCGCCGACGTCGCGTGCGAACGCGATCTCGTGCGTTACAATGATCATCGTCATGCCTTCGCGTGCCAGGCGGCGCATGACCCCAAGCACCTCCCCGACGAGTTCCGGATCGAGCGCCGAGGTGACTTCGTCGAACAGCATGACGTCGGGCTTCATTGCCAGTGCCCGCGCGATCGCGACGCGCTGCTTCTGCCCGCCGGAAAGCTGGAAGGGATAGGCATCGGCCTTTTCGGCGAGGCCGACTTTTCCCAGCAGCGCCAGCGCCTCGCTTCGCGCCTCGGCGCGCGGCCGCCGCAGCACCGTGAACGGCCCTTCCATGACGTTCTCCGCCGCCGTCATGTGCGGGAACAGGTTGAAGTGCTGGAACACCATGCCCGTACGCGCGCGGAATGACGACAGGGCGCGGTCGCCGGGCAGTTTCTCGCCGGCGCCGAAAACAAATGTACTGCCGTTCACTGTGACCGTACCCCGATCGGGAACGACCAGAAGGTTCAGGCACCGCAGCAGCGTCGACTTGCCGGAACCGGATGGTCCGATGAGGGCGACCACGCTGCCCTTCTCGACCGTCAGGTTGATGCCGCGAAGCACCTTCAGGGTTCCGAACGATTTGTTCAGGTCGCGGACCTCGATGATTGTCTCGTTCAGCATTTCCCTCATCCCTTTCCGCAACCAGGTCAGCCCTTGAGATCGAGCCGGCGCTCCAGCCTCTGCACCAGCAGCGTCGAGGGAAAGAGTATGGCGAAATAGATGATGGCGACCGCCGTATAGACCTCAAGCGGCCGATAGGTCTCGTGCGTTACCAGCTGGCCCTGGTAGAGCAGGTCGGGCAGGGCCAGCACCGACACCAGCGAGGTGTTCTTGAGTTGCAGGATCGACTGGTTCATCAGCGGCGGCACCATCCGCCGCAATGCCTGCGGCAGGATGATGCGGCGCATCGTATCCATCTTGCGCATGCCAAGCGCCTGCGCCGCTTCCCGCTGTCCGCTCTCGATCGAGATGATGCCGGCGCGGATGATCTCGCAATAGAAGGCGCCGCCATACAGCGAAAGCGCCAGCATGCCCGCCGTCAGTGCCGAGATCTGGATCCCGAGCAGGGCGGGAAGGGCATAGTAGAACCAGATGAGGATCACCAGCAGCGGCGTGCACCGGAACAGCTCGACAAAGAGCTGCATCGACAGCCAGACGGCACGGATGGGCGACAGCCGCCCGAACGCCTCCACGAGGCCGACGATCAGGCCACCGATGATGCAACCGGCTGTATAGAAAAGCGTGTTTGCCAACCCGACCGCGAGTACGTGTCGGTATGTGTAGATGGACGAGAAATCCCAGCTGTACACGTTGACCTTCCCTGATCAGTGTCGATGAAGCGCGCGAGGGGCATTGCCCGCGACGAAGCGGTGCCCGACCCGACGCTGATCCTCATGCGCGTGATGCGCCGTGATCCGCTGCCTGCATGGCGAGGCGACGCCGACGCACTTCACCCCGTTCGTGATCGAGTACGGGGCACGGCGCGGCCATCTGCCTTCCGATGGCCGTCCGCCCGGATGATCATCGTCGTCGGATTCCCGCGTTGCACCCAATTCGCTCCACGCCTCGCGACGCGACACTGAACCAACCTCGCCCGCGCGACCAGATGCCGCCGGCCGGATCACGATGCCGACGACCCGCGGTCGAGGGCGCGGTGCCTGTGCGGCCGCACGATCGGAATTTGACCGCGCCGGATGAACCGATAACATCGACCGGTGCAAGGCTGCGCCGCCGGACATCACGTCGATCCGTCGGCATTCCGGCAGCCGGTTCAAGGAAGTGAAGGGTAATGACGAAGTCAGGCGGAACGTTCGATCATGGCGCGTCGCGGCGCCGGCTCGTGCAGTTGGCAGCGGTGAGTTCGGCCGCGGCGGCCGGCGCGGTCGCGTCGGGTCCGGCGCATGCACAGGCGCCGACGTCAACGCTGGCCAGGGTGCGCGCCGCCGGAAGGATGCGGGTTGCGGCGCTGGTCGGTGAACCGCCCTACTTCGTCAAGAGCGTCGCCACCGGCGAGTGGTCGGGTGCCTGCGTCGAGATGGCGAAGGACATCGCCAAGATTCTCGATGTCAAACTCGAATACGTGGATTCGACGTACGGGAACTCGGTCATTCAGCTCCAGACCGACAAGGTCGATATCGCCATGTCGCTGACGCCGACGCCGGCGCGCGCACTCTCGATCAACTTCTCCAGACCCTACTTCCTGCACGGCTATGGCCTGGTCGCGCCGCCATCCTGGTCCGTCTCGAGCTGGTCCGACATCAACAAGCCCACCGTCAAGATCGCCGTCGATCTCGGTTCGACCCAGGAGATGGCGGCGCGCCGGTTCGCACCCAAGGCCAGCATCACCGCGTTTGCCACGCGCGACGAGGTCATGCTCGCGCTTCAGACCAAGCGCGTCGATTGCGCGGTGTTCGCGGTGCTGCTTGGCATGACTGCCGTGAAGAAGAATCCGAACATCGGAAAATTCTTCATGCTGACCAACCCGGTGATCGGCCTTCCGGCCTGCCTTGCGATGCCACGGGAGGATAATCTCGACTTCAGGAATTTCCTGGATGTCTGGGTGGAATACAACCGTGGTATCGGCCAGATCACCGAGTGGCTGACCAACGGCATGAAGCTCGCCGGCGTCGATCCGGAGGATATTCCGCCAGACGTCAGGCTTTGAACGGGCGCTGCCG
>JADYYZ010000116.1 GCA_020853405.1 Acetobacteraceae bacterium | reverse complement strand
TTGCGCCGAGGCCTTCGTTGCCAAACTGCCCGGGACCGATAACTCTGCGCTATGATGCGGGCAAAATAAGGAATTTGACGACCGAGTCCTGGGGAATATCGTAGCCTAAATCAAGAACTCCGTGTAACAGAGAACTGCGGGGAGGTCGGATTGGGGATTGCACGCTATATTGCTCGAAGGTTGCTGCTTTCGATCGTGCTGATCTTTGGCGTCAGCGCGATCATATTCAGCCTGATCAATGCTATTGGTAACCCGATCGAGATCCTTCTGGCAGAACGTCCCGGCATCACGCAGGAAGCGATCGATGCGATGAATCGCTATTACGGGCTGGATCAGCCTGCCATCGTTCGCTACTTCTCCTGGCTCGGCAGCATGGCGCTGGGCGATTTCGGCACCAGCATCATGTACAACCAACCGGTTTCCGAGATGCTGACGGTCTGGGGCTTCGAGACGCTGAAGATCCAGGTCCCGGCCATCCTGATCGCGCTCGGCCTGGCGACACTGATCGGCGTCACCGCGGCGCTGCGGCAGTATTCGCGGGTCGATTTCTCGGTGATGAGCACCGCCATGCTGGGGCAGTCGCTGCCGGGGTTCTTCGTCGGCATCCTGCTGATCCTGATCTTCTCCTACTGGCTCGGCTGGATGCCGAGCTACGGCGCCTATTCCACGCGCAACCTGCTGTTTGACAGCATGGTCGCCGACGGGCTGTGGCACATGATCCTGCCGGTGGCGATGCTCGCGTTCTTCAACACGGCAACGCTGACATTGCTGATGCGCTCCAACCTGGTCGACATCTTGCGCAACGACTTCATCATGGCGGCCCGTGCGAGCGGCCTGCCGGAGCGGCGTGTCGTCTATCGGCACGCGCTCCGCAACGCCTTCATCCCGGTGCTGACCTATCTCGGCATCCTGTTCGGCCTGATGCTCGGGACCGCGCCGGTCACCGAAACGGTGTTCACCTGGCCCGGCATCGGTTTTCTCTACATCTCGGCGATCCAGCAGCTCGACTACCCGGTGATCATGGCGGTCAGCATGACGATCACGGTGATGCTGATCGTGGCGACGCTGCTCACCGACATCGCCTACGTCTTCATCGATCCCCGCATGCGGCTGGAGTGAGCGATGCCCGGAACCGACGCGCTCGCATCGTCGCCTTCGCCGCCGCCGCCCGCGGTCGCGATCGGGAAGCCGCCCGGTCTCTGGCGGCAGGGCTGGCATCGCTTCAGCCGCAACCGGACCGGCATGCTCGGCCTCTGTCTGATCATGCTGGTCGTGGTGGTCGCCATCGCCGCGCCGGTGCTGGCACCCTTCGACCCCAACGACCAGTCGGCGATGCTGGAATTCAGGGCGCGGTCCGGACCGTCGCTGCTGCATCCGCTCGGCACCGACCGAATGGGTTATGATGTGCTGAGCCGGGTGATCTACGGCGCGCCGACGGCGCTGGCGGTCGGGCTCGGCGCGATGCTCGTCGCCTCGGTCATCGGCATCACGGTCGGCGGCCTCAGCGGCTATATCGGCGGCGTCGTCGACGAGCTGATGATGCGCATCACCGAATTCTTCCTGGTGATCCCGGTCTTCATCGTCATCCTCGCCGTGGTGCGGCTGTTCGGGATCATCATCGTCGGCACCTGGGCCGAGCGCATACCGAACATCAACCTCGCGACGATCATCGTCCTGCTCGGCATCTTCGGCTGGCCGCCGATCGCGCGGATCACGCGCGCCGAATTCCTGCGCCTGAAGCAGATGGAGTTCGTCGAGGCCGCCCGCTGCATCGGCACGCGGCGGCGCGACATCGTGGTCCGCCATATCCTTCCGAACGCGATGCCGTCGCTGGTGGTGATCATCGCGATCGGCATCGGCGGCGCCATCCTGGCCGAGGCGATGGTCAGTTTCCTCGGGTTCGGCGACCCCAAGGCGGTGAGCTGGGGCCAGCTGCTGTACTTCAACTACGAGTCGCTGAAGGTTGCGCCCTGGGCGTCGATCGCGCCGAGCACGGCGATCTTCATCACCGTGCTCGGGTTCAATCTCCTCGCGGACGGGCTTTCCGATGCCTTCAACCCCCGCCTCAAGCAGTAGCGCCGCGGGCCCGGCGGCAGAACCGCCGCCGCTGCTCAAGGCCGAGAACCTGCGCGTGCATTTCGCGACGCGCAACGGCATCATCCGCGCGGTCAACGGCGTCGATTTCACGGTCCAGGCAGGGGAAACACTCGGCCTGGTCGGGGAATCGGGCAGCGGCAAGACCATGACCAGCCTGGCGCTGCTGCGCCTCGTGCCGCGCCCTGCCGTGATCGCCAGCGGCCGGATCGAATTCGAAGGCCGCGACCTGATGACGCTCAGCGACCGCGAGATGCAGGACGTGCGCGGCAAACGCCTCGCCATGGTGTTCCAGAACCCTGCCTATTCGCTGAACCCGATCCTGTCGATCGGCGACCAGCTGGGCGAGATCTTTGCGTGGCACGAGAAACTGGGCAGGCAGCAGGCCCTCGATCGCGTCGCCGAACTGCTGAACCTGGTCGGGATCACCGACGCGAGGGCGCGGCTGCGCCAGTTCCCGCATGAACTGAGCGGCGGCATCAAGCAGCGTGTCTGCATTGCCCGCGCGCTGCTTTGCAACCCGACCCTGATCCTCGCCGACGAGCCGACGACCAACCTCGATGTCACCATCCAGTCGCAGATCCTCGAGCTTCTCGATGAGCTCAAGGAACGGCTCGGCATGTCGATGATCCTGGTCACGCACGACATGGGGGTGGTTGCCCGCATGGCCGACCACATCGCCGTCATGTATGCCGGGCGAATGTGCGAGATCGCGGATGCGCGGACGATCTTCCACGACCCGCAGCATCCCTACACGCAGGCGCTCCTGAGCAGCCTGCCGCGCGTCGACCGGCGATACAGCGAGACCCGGCGCGAGCGCCTGACCGCGATCCCCGGGCGGCCACCCAACCTCGCCCAGCCGCCGACCGGCTGCCCCTTCCACGAGCGCTGCCCTGAGGCAGAGCCTCGGTGCCGTGCCTTCGTGCCGCAGATGAGCGAGTTCGCGCCGGGCCACACGGTCAGTTGCCTCCGGCGCGGCAGCCCCGGGATCCCGGTGCAATGACGCCGCAGCCGGTCACGCAGGCCGCCGCGGCAGACGACATCCTGAAGGTGCGCGAGCTTCGCAAACTCTATCCCGTGCTCCGGCGCGGCCTGTTCCGCTCGCGCCGGATCGGCACCATCCGCGCGGTCGACGGCATCTCGTTCAGCGTCCGCCGCGGCGAGACGCTCGGCCTCGTCGGCGAGAGCGGCTGCGGCAAGACCACCGCCGCGCGGGCCATCCTGCACCTGATCGAGCCGACATCCGGCAGCGTGCAGCTGGGCGGGACCGACCTGACGGAGGTGTTCCGCAAGGCCGACCGGGCGCAGGCCCTTTCCGCCCGACGGCGGCTCCAGTACGTGTTCCAGGACCCCTATCTCTCGCTCAACCCCCGCTGGACGATCGCCCAGACCCTGACCGAACCGCTGCGCGTGCATCGCCAGGTGCCGCCCGACCAGTGGAACCGGCGCGTGGTCGAGCTGCTGGATCTGGTCGGCCTCGAGGCCTATCACGCTTGGCGCTACCCGCATGAATTCAGCGGCGGCCAGCGCCAGCGCGTCGGCATCGCCCGGGCACTCGCGGTCAACCCGGAGGTCGTGATCTGCGACGAGCCGGTCTCGTCGCTCGACGTTTCGGTGCGCGCCCAGATCCTGAACCTGCTGGCCGACCTCCGCGACAGCCTCCGTCTGACCTATCTCTACATCTCGCATGACCTCAGCTCGGTGCGCTTCATCAGCACCCGTGTCGCGGTCATGTATCTCGGCCAGATCGTGGAGATCGCCGATGTCGACTCGCTGTTCGAGCGGCCGCGCCATCACTACAGTTACGCCCTGCTCAAGGCGATCCCGGTGCCGGACCCCGACACCAGTGCTGCCGACACGGTCCTGAAGGGCGAGGTCCCGAGCGCGATGAACGTGCCGCCCGGCTGCCGCTTCCATCCGCGCTGCCCGGCGGCACTGCCGATCTGCGCCACCGTCGTGCCTGCGCTCGAGCAGGTGCCCGACCGTGACCACGCCGTGGCGTGCCACAACCCGCGTTCCGACCAGGCGATCGTCCGACACACGAGCGGAGCGATCGCATGAAGACCCGCCGTGCTGGAGCCGCCGCCGCCGCGCGGAGAATAGCTCCGGGACGGGCGGATGTTCCACCTGAGTGCGAAAACGGCGCTCTCGAGAAAAGGAGGATTGCCATGTCCATCACGCAGAATCGCCGTGCCTTCCTGAAATCGGTGGGCGCGACGACCGTCACGTTCGGCGCCTCGACGAACCTCGCGAAGGCGGCGGATCCGTTCTTCAAGCTCTACATGATGATCCCGAACAACCAGCCGGCGCGCATGATCTGGGGCACCCTGGCTGCTCAGCAGATCAGCAAGCTCGGGGTCGATGTGATCTCGAGCTTCGTGCCCTTCACCGTGATCGCGCCGCGCCGCACCACCGGCCAGGGCAAGACCTATCCGGACGGTGGCTGGGATGCCTATCTGGAACGCTACTACTACAACTCGATCACGCCAACGCCGAGCAATCTGTTCAGCAGCAGGGCGCTGCCGCCGGCGGGGCAGAACTTCTACTTCCTCAGCGACCCGGAGATCGACAAGGCGCTCGACGACTACGACCAGTCCCTTGATGCGAAGGCAAGGATGGACGCGATCCGCCGCTTCCAGAAGCGCTGGTACGACACCCAGCCGTTGACCATCCTGTTCTACCCGCGCGACGTGATCGCTGTTAACCCGAAGATGAAGGGCTTCACCTCCACCACCTTCAACCCCGTCTTCTTCCCGGACCCGGAGAACTGGACGATCGAGGGGCACGGGAACAATGCGACCGCCGCGTTCGCGTCGTGGGCGCCGCCGGCAAACCTGATCCCGATGTACTCGATCGGCTACAATGAATCGAACATCTTCGGGCCAGTCTACAACCGACTCTACGAGTATGAGAACTGGGAGACCAAGAAGGTGATCCCGGGGCTCGCGCTCAGCCACACCATGTCGGCGGACGGCAAGCACTGGGTGATCAAGCTGCGCGAGGGCGTGAAGTGGCACAGCGGCGAGGATTTCACGGCCAAGGACGTGAAGTTCACCTGGGACACGATCATGAACAAGGCGTACGCCAGTGCCTCGCAGTCGGCGTTCGAGGAGATCTTCGGAAGCACGAATGCCTACAAGATCACCGGCCCGCACGAGATCACGGTGGACCTGCCGAAATTCAGCATCATGTTCGAGAACTGGCTGCTGACGGCGATGCAGATCATGCCGGAACACGCCTACAAGGACATCCGGCCCGAGCAGCTGCGTGGCCATGCAGCCAACACCTGGCTCGGCACCTATACGGTCAGGCTGTCCAACGGCCGGACCTATACGGCGCGCGGCGGGATCGGCACCGGCCCCTGGAAGGCGGCCGGCCTCGATCCGGCGCGCAAGGCCTATAAGTTCGAGAAGAACGAGCATTACTGGAAGCCGACGCCGGGCAACGTGAAGACCTTCTATGTGGTCAACATCTCAGGGTCGGATTCGGTGCTGAGCGCGCTCAAGGCCGGCGAGATCGATGCCCACGACCCGATGTACGACATCGGCTCGTTGGTCAGCACGATCGATCCGAGCTGGGGCAAGGTGCTCAGCTTCGATTCCTACAAGTGGCAGCATGTCTGCTACAACCTCCGCCACCCGGTGTTCGGCACGGGGGTCGATACGCCGCTCGGCAAGAAGGATCCCTCGCGTGCCGCGGAAGCGGCCACCTATGTGCGGCTCGCTTTCAGCCACGCGATGCCGCGCGAGCAGATCGTCAAGGAGATTGCCGCCGGATATGGCGAGCCCGGTACGGTGCCGATCCCCTTCACGGCACCCGAGTACGCGCACGACCTGCTGAAGCCGATTGCCTACGACATGAACCTGGCGCGCGAATACATGACCAAGGCCGGCTATAACTACTGACTTCGGCGTCAGGCAGCCGGCGCGATGCCACGCCTGATCGGCATCGTGCTTGGCTGACCTGGATCACGTGGCCCGGCGCCGCCAGCGGCGCCGGGCGTTTTTTCTGCGTGCCGGTGCCGGCAGCGCTTCTGATACCAAAGCCCACAGCCCGTGACTCACGAAGGGGCTTCGCCGACGCGGCGGCGGTGTGATTCACATTGGTGATCCTCGGAGGCTCACCATGGCGCGCGCCATTGCCCTGCGTTCTGACTTCAACGCCGCCGCGCTTCGTCGCCTGGCGCGGCGGAGCAAGGATGCGGCACAAGCCCGGCGCCTGCTGGCGCTGGCGGCGATCTACGATGGCGGCACGCGCACGGAGGCGTCGCG
>JADYYZ010000115.1 GCA_020853405.1 Acetobacteraceae bacterium | reverse complement strand
GCGGTTGATCAGGCCGATCCGCTCTGCCTCGGCGGCGTCCATCATCCGCCCGGAAAGGGTGAGGTCGATGGTGCGGGCAAGGCCGATCATCTCGCGCATGATCCAGGGGCCGGTGGTGCTGGCGATGCCGGAATTGATCTCCGGCTGGCCCATCGTGACCCCGGCATGCGCGATCCGGAAATCGCCAAGCAACGCGACCTGGAAGGCCGAGCCCGCGGCAACCCCGTTCAGCGCCATCACCAGCGGCTTCGAGAGCGAGCGGATGCGGTCGTAGAGCCGCTCCCATTCGCCGACCCAGAGCTCGGCGCGGTCGGGATCGAACGTCTTGGTCTCGTTCAGGTCCTGACCGGCGCCGAAGGCACGCTCGCCGGCGCCGGTCATGACGATGGCGCGGATCGCGGCGTCGGCCTCGGCGGCGTCGAGTGCCGCGACCAGATCAGCACGCATCGCCGCGTGCCAGGCGTTCAGCACCTCCGGCCGGTTCAGGGTGATGATCGAGATTGCCCCGCGCGCCTCGCGCAGGATGAAATCCGCCATTGCGTGCTCTCCTCTGTGCGCGCCGGGTAGATGGCGCTGCGGTCGGTGGTCGCGGCGGCAGGTTGCGTTGCGGCCGATGGTCGCGGGGAATATCCTCGCCCGCCAGCGCGACTGTCAACGACGCCACCGAAGGATCAGACGATGGATGCGCCGGGATGCATTCTGCTGTTCGGCACCGGCGCGTTCGCGACGCGGATCGCGTGCGACATCGCCGCCACCGCCCGCCACCCGATCCGGCTGGTGCTGGCGGGGCGCGACGAAGCCCGCCTTGCCTGGCTCGTCACCGCCTGCAACGCCCGCGCCGCCACCTTCGCGACCGCGGTGCGCGCCGAGGCGATGCTGGCCGATATGGCCAGCGCCGAGGCAGTGGAACCGGTGATCGCCGCGGCACGGCCCGATCTCGTCGTGCAGGCCGCATCGGTGCAGACCGCCTCGGTCATCGCGCGCAGCGGCGATGCCTGGTCGCGCCTGGTCGCGGAAGGCGGGCTCAGCGCGACCGCGGTGTTCCAGGCGCTGCTTTCCGCCCGGGTCGGGCGGGCCATGCGGCGCGCGGCACCGCGCGCGCTTCTGGTGAATTGCTGTTTCCCGGATGTCGTGAACGCCATGCTCGCCGGCCTGGGCCTGCCGATTTCCTGCGGCGTCGGCAATGTCGGCATCCTCTCATCCTGCTTCGCCGGCGCACTGGGCAGCAGCCGGCGCGTGAAAGTGCTGGCGCACTACCAGACGATCGCCGCCTGGCGCCGGCCAAGGAGCGAGCGAGGTGGTATCGCACCGCCGCGCGTCTGGATCGACGATGCCGAGATCACCGATGTGCACGCCCGCTTTTCCGATGTGCAGCTGACGCCCGAGCCGGCGATCGAGGTTTCCGGCTCGGCGAGCGTGCCGCTGCTGGTCGCCATGGCGACGGCGGGAACCGACATCGCTGCCCACGCGCCCGGCGCGCTGGGGCTGCCGGGCGGCTATCCGGTGCGCTGGCGCGATGGCACGCTGGCACTCGATCTCCCGACCGGCCTGTCGCGCGACGAGGCGATTGCCTGGAACGAGGCGTTCGAAGCGAGGAACGGCCTGCTGGTCTCGGCGGCGGGCGAGGTCACCTATACCGGCGTGCTGCACCAACGGCTTGGTGCGTTCAGCGCCGCGCTTGCCGCCGGCTTCCGGCTTGACGATCTCGAAACCGTTCACGCCGAGATGGCGGCGCTGCGCGCCCGGCTGCAGGCGATGCCGGCGTGAGCACCGTGCCGGGGCCGCTGGTCAGGCGGCTGCTGCAACGCGACGCGCCGCGTGTCGTGATCGAGATCGACGGGGTTGCGGCCGCGGCGTTCGCGGGCGAGAGCCTGCTGGTCGCAATGCTGGGCCTGGGCGCCAGGCTGCGTTCCCACGAGCTCGATGGCGCGCCGCGCGCGGGCTTCTGCCTGATGGGTGCGTGCCAGGATTGCTGGGTCTGGCAGGCGGATGGGACGCGGCTGCGTGCCTGCACCACGCGCGTGGTGGCGGGGATGCGCGTTCGCACGGCAGCGCCGGACCCCGGCGACGATGCCTAGCATCGCCATCGTCGGCGCCGGCCCCGCCGGCATGGCGGCCGCCGCGGTGCTGGCCGGGCACGGGCTTCGCCCGGTGCTGGTGGACGAGGCGGCGCGCCCCGGCGGCCAGATCTGGCGGCAGGCGAGCGCGCCGGTCGCCCTCGACCGGAACCGCCTGCTGGGTCGTGCGGCGGCGGCCGAATTCAACCGCGCGCACGCTGCCTTCGCCGCCATCGCCCAGGGCCTGGATTACCGGCCGCGCCACCTGGCCTGGTCGGTGCAGGATCGCGAACTGTTCCTGGCCGAGGGGGCGCGGATCACGACGCTGCGCACCGATCTGCTGCTGCTGGCGACCGGCGCCACCGACCGCTTGCTGCCGGTGCCGGGCTGGACGCTGCCCGGCGTCTTCTCGCTGGGTGGTGCGCAGGTGCTGCTGAAGGACCAGGGGGCGGCGATCGGCCGAAGCGTGGTCTTCGCCGGGGCTTCGCCGCTGCTCTACCTCGCCGCGCTGCAGTACCGTGCCATGGGCGTCGAGGTGGCGGCGGTGCTGGATACCACGCGGCTGGGGGCGAAGTTGCGGGCGCTGCCCGGTCTTGCCCGGAGCGCCCCGGGCACGTTGGC
>JADYYZ010000114.1 GCA_020853405.1 Acetobacteraceae bacterium | reverse complement strand
GTCCAGCAGGCACCCTGGGCGGCCGGCCTGCTCGGCGAGGCCGGCATGCGCAACCGCTTCGGCTGGATCGTCGAGATCGATCCGCGCGACCCCGTCACGCTGCCTGCCAAGCGCACCGCGCCCGGGCGGCGCGCGCATGGCGACGTGGCAGCGACCCGCAGTGCCGATGGCCGGGCGGTGCTGTTCATCAGCGAGACCGTGCCGGGCGGGTTCCTGTACCGCTTCGTCTCGGCCGCGCCGATCGCCACCGGCGAGGATGCCGACAATTCGCGGCTGCTGGACGATGGCGCGCTGTTCGTGCTGCGCCGGGCCGGCGATCGCGGCACCTGGGTGCGGCTGGCGGAAACCAGCGCCGCCCGGCTTGATCCCCGCGCGGCCGCCCAGCAGGTGGGAGCCACGCCACTCGACCAGCCATCGGGCCTTGCGCTCGGCGCCGATCAGCGCCTGTTCGTGGCGCTGCGCGGCGACCCGATGGCGGGGCCGGACCGGGCCGGCGGGCGGATCATCGAGATCGCGCCTGGCGGCAATGGCGCCGGCGCCGACTCGTTCGGCTACGGCACGCTGGTGGTGGTGCCGCCGGGCCTGCGCGTGCCGGGGGCCGAGGTGGTGTTCGCCGCCCCCGACACGCTGGCGCTCGATGGCCAGTCGCGGCTCTGGGTCGGCACCGCGCAGGGCGGGCTGCAGGCACAAAGCGGCGCGCCCGACGGGCTGTTCGTGATGGCGATCGACGGCAGCGCGCGCGGCGTGCCGCGGCGCATCTATGGCGCGCCGCGCGGTGCTGCAATTGGCGGGGCTGCGTTCCCGCCATCGTCGGGGGGCGAGGCGATGGTGCTGGCCGCCGTGCGCCGCCCCGGCTTCGAGCGCGGCGCGACCTTCGCCGCGCCGATCACGCGCTGGCCCGCTTTCGACCCGGCGCTGCCGCCGCGCAGCACGCTGATCGGGCTGGCCGGTGGATAAGACCCGGCCGGCGGCGCCGGCGCGATCAGCGCGTGTCGCGCCGTGCCTGGGCGCGCTTGCCCTGGGCAGAGACGCTGCCGATTTTGCCCGGGCTGGTGCGCGTGCGGCGCCGGCCGCTTTCCTTGGCCTTCATGCCGGCCGTCGCGGTCCTGCCAGGGGCAGGCGTGCGCGTGCTTGCGGCGCGCTTCTTCGCCAAGGCTCCCTTCAGCGTCGCGGTCGTGCGCCTGCGCTTCGCCTCGGCGTCCAGCATCGCCATCCGCGCGGTCACCCGCTTCAGCGCCTCGGCCAGCACCTTCGCCTTGGTCGCCACCGTGTCCTTGCCCTGGGCAGAGCGTGCCGCGGTCGGGCCCGGCTTGCCGCGTGCGCCGCGCTTGTGCTGATGCAGAAGGTCGCGCGCCTTGTCGTGATAGGCGCGCAGCGCCTTGGCGGTGGCGCCGAGCTGATCGCGCGAGAGGGTCTTGAGACTGGGGTGGTGGCTCGGCTCCACCGCGCGGAACTCGGCCGCGCTCAGCAGGCGGCGTTCGAAGGCGATCTGGAAGGGCATGCGGGAATCCTTGCTGTCGTTTCCCGCACGCTAGCCGATAGGGCGGGGGTGTTCTACCCGCGCCGTTGCAGCCGATCGCCGATCACGTTGCAGGCGATGACCGTGATGAAGATCGCCGCCCCCGGCCACACCGCGAGCAGCGGTGCGGCGAACACCATCTCCTGTGCGTTGGCCAGCATGTTGCCCCAGCTGGCGGTCGGCGGCTGGATGCCAAGCCCGAGGAAACTCAGCACGCTCTCGGTCAGGATGGTGCCGCCGACCGACAGCGTCGCCGCGGTGGCCACGGGCGCCAGCAGGTTCGGCGCCAGGTGGCGCAGCGCGATCCGCATCGGCGAGGCGCCGAGCGCGGAAGCCGCCAGCACGAAATCGCGCCGCAGCAGCGACAGCGCGACCGCCCGCGACAGCCGCGCCAGGCTCACCCAGCCGAACAGCGCGATGATCGCCACGATGCGCGCGAGATCGAAGGCAGGGATGTCGCGCGGCAACCCGAGTTTCGCGGGGTCGACCGCGGCCAGCACCACCAGCAGCGGCAGCGACGGCAGCGCGATCAGCCCGTCGGCAAGCCGCATCAGCGTCGCATCGACGATGCCGCCCAGCATCGCGCAGGCGATGCCGATCGTGGTGCCGACCAGCGATGCCGCAAGGGCGGCCGCGATGCCGACCGACAGCGACACCCGCGCGCCATACAGCAGGCGCAGCAGCAGGTCGCGGCCGAGCTCGTCGGTGCCGAGCGGGTGCGCCGCCGACGGCGGCTGATAGCGGCCGAGCAGGTCGGCGCCGAACGGATCCTGGCCCATCGCATCGGCGAGCCACGGCGCAGCGATCGCCCCGGCGGCGATCAGCACCAGCGCAGCGATCGCCCACCTCATGCGCCGAGCCTGGGATCGATCGCGCGCTGCGCGAGGTCGGCCGCGAGCGAGGCGGCAAGCGCCACCGCCGCACTCAGCAGCAGGCACACCAGCGCGAGGTTGTAGTCGTTGCCCAGGATCGCATCGTAGATCGTCTTGCCCATGCCGGGGCGGGCGAACACCGTCTCGGTCACCAGCGCGCCGGAGACCAGGCCCGCGGCGTCAAGGGCGGCGATCGTCAGCACCGGGATCGCGGCGTTGGGGAGCGCGTGGTGAGTGATCACGCGCCTGCGTGAGGCGCCCTTGGCGCGCGCGGTGCGGATATGGGGCTCGGCCAGCGCATCGAGGAGCGCCGCCCGCGTCTGGCGCAGGTAGGAGGGAAGGGTGGCGAACGCCAATGTCGCCGTCGGCAGCACCAGGTAGCGCAAGCCATCGAGCGCACCCTCGCCCGCGCCGCCGGCCGGCAGCCAGCCCAGCTCGACCGCGAACAGCGCGATCAGCAGGATGCCGAGCCAGAAGGTCGGCATCGCGCTGCCGGCGAAGGCCACCAGGTTCAGCACGCGCTCGCGCAGGCTGTTCGGCGCGAGTGCTGCCGCGATCCCGAGCCCGACGCCGAGCGCGGCGGCAAGCAGCAGCGCCGCGCCGAGCAGCACCAGCGTGGAGACGAGCGCCGGCCCGATCACCTCGGCCACCGGCCGCGAGTACAGGCGCGAGAATCCCGGATCGCCGGAAAGGATCCTTCCCGCCCAGGCGAGGTAGCGCGCATATAGCGGCTGGTCGAGATCGAAGGCGGCGCGCATCGCCCTGGCATCGGCCGCGGAAAGCCTCGGGTCGGCCATGATCGCAAGGTCGATCGGATCGCCCGGCATCAGCCCGATCAGCGCGTAGGCGGCAACCGACAACAGGCCGAGCGTGATCGCCGCCTGCACCAGGCGGGCGGCGATCAGCCGCTGCATGCTAGCGGGACTGCCACTGTTCGACCCACAGCGTGCTGGGGTTCAGGTGGCCGGTCGGGCGGACCCCGGAAAGCCAGCGCGGCCAGATATGCGCGTCACTCCGGTAGTAGAGCGGCAGCGCCGGCAGTTCCGTCGCGTAGATCACCTGCACGCGCCGCCACAGCGCAAGCCGCCGGTCGCGGTCGAGCTCGACGGGAATCGCCTCCAGCAGCGCGTCCATCTCGGCATTGCGAAAGCCCGTGTAGTTCTGGCCGGACCAGTTGCGCTCGGCGCGCGTGATCTCGTCGCTGTGGAGCGTGCTGCGCGGCACGTTCTCGGGGCTGGAGATCCAGGCGAACATGGCAAGCCCGCCATAGCGCCGCCGGCTCAGCGTCTCGCCGAAGAACACGCGCGGCGGCTCGTTGCGGATGCGCGCCTCGATGCCGACGGCGCGCCACTGGCTTTGCAGCACCTGCTGCACCAGCTCGCGTGAGCGGTTGCCGGCGGTGGTCATGAAGTCGAGCGACAGCCGCTCGCCCGCCTGGTTGCGGCGGATGCCGTCGGCGCCCGGCGTCCAGCCGGCTGCCTCCAGCAGCACGCGCGCGCGGGCAGGATCATGGGGATAGTCGGGCACATCGGGATCGAACACCCAGT
>JADYYZ010000113.1 GCA_020853405.1 Acetobacteraceae bacterium | reverse complement strand
GGCGCCTATCACGCCGGCGTCGAGTGGGGATGGTGGGAGAATTTCCTGGGCCGCTGCACGCCGCCGCCGGGGCCGCCGGCGCGCACGGTCGAGGACCTGATGCGCGCGCTCGCCGCGCAGCCGATCGTGCGCTGCGACGAACCGGCGATCCGCGTGCTGGGGCTTTCCATGGCCGGCTGGAACGCGCTCTATGCCGCGGCGGCCGCCTTGGTCGCGATGCTGCTGGTCCGATCCTTCCGGAGTGCCCGCCGATGAGCGAACCGACCCGCCCCGAAACCCTGCCCGGCGACCTTTCGCCCGAGGAGCGGATCGACCGCTACATCCGCGTCGATCACGCCGGAGAATATGGCGCGACCCGCATCTATTCCGGCCAGATCGCGGTCCTGGGGCGCGGCCGGCATGGCCCGACCTTGCAGCACATGCTGGAGCAGGAAGAGGTGCACCGCGCCACCTTCGAGGACCTGATCCGCAAGCGCCGCGTGCGCCCGACCGCGCTGCTGCCGGTCTGGCACGTGCTTGGCTTCGCGCTCGGCGCCGGCACCGCGCTCCTGGGTTCGCGCGCCGCCATGGCCTGCACCGTGGCGGTCGAGGAGGCGATCGACGAGCATTATGCCGGCCAGCGCGACACGCTGGGCGAGGACGAGGCCGACCTCCGCGACGTGATCGAGAAATTCCGCCAGGAGGAGCTCGAGCACCGCGACATCGGCATCGCCAACGAGGCGGAAATGGCGCCTGCCTACCGGCTGCTCTATGGCGCGATCAAAAAGGGCTGCAAGGCAGCGATCTGGATTTCCGAACGGGTATAGAACCGGCCGGGACGCGCTCTCATGCCAGCGCCACGAGGTCTCGACCCGTGGCGAGGCCACCAAGCGGCCCGCGGCCGATGCCGCGCATCGCCCCGAATGCGCTCACGCATTCGGGCGCTGGCATCAGCTCTCGAGCTCGGAATCCCAGTAGAGATAGTCGCGCCAGCTCACGTGCAGGTAGTTCGGCGGGAATCCCCGCCCGTTCTCCTGCAGCTCGTACGTGGTCGGCTGGCGCGGCCGGCTGCGCGGCTGCATCGCGCACTCCTTCGGCAGCCGGCTGCCCTTGCGCAGATTGCAGCTGGCACAGGCGGTCACCACGTTCTCCCACGTCGTCCGCCCGCCGCGCGAGCGCGGCACCACGTGGTCGAACGTGAGGTCGGGGGCCGGCGCATGGGCAGCGCAGTACTGGCACTCGAAGCGGTCGCGCAGGAACACGTTGAAGCGCGTGAAGGCAGGCCGGCGTGCTGCCTGGATATACTCCTTCAGCGCGATCACGCTGGGCAGCCGCATCGCGTGCGAGGGGCTACGCACCTCGATCTCGTACTCGTTCAGCACGCTGACGCGGTCCAGGAACACGGCCTTCACCGCGTCCTGCCAGCACCACAGCGACAGCGGGAAATAGGACAGCGGCCGGAAGTCCGCGTTGAGAACCAGCGCGGGATAGTGCGGCGACGCGACTGAGGCGAACCCACCATCGGGCACGACCGACCTCCTGCACGCGACCCCCGGCCTGGGCGCAGGACATGGCGTGACGGCAAGTGCCGATGCGTCATCTGGTGCCGAAGGCGGCAGGCGGCAGGTTTATGCACAACGCCTTGCCGCGCCGCAAGACGGGCGGGCGTGCATCACCGTTGTTTCATCGTGCCAGATGCGCCTTCAGGAAGGCCGCCCCCGCCCCGATCCCGCCGGGATCGATGCCGTGCGGCAGGCCGGGCACGTAGCGTGCGCTGACCCCGACCCCCGCGGCGCGCAGCGCTGCCTCGGCCGCCCGGCTCGCCGCCACCGGCACCACCGGGTCGGCCTCGCCATGCACCAGCAGCACCGGCGGGCGGGCGGTGATCTCGCCTGGCAGCGAGGCCGCCCCCAGCAGCGCACCGGAATAGGCGAGCACCGCGCCGACCGGTTCGGGCCGGCGAAGGGCGGCGAACAGGCAGGTCATCGCGCCCTGCGAGAACCCCATCAGCGCACACGCGCCCGCCGGCAGGCCGCGGGCTGCGAGCTGTTCGTCGAGCCAGCCGTTCAGGATGCCGGCCGCCATCCGCACGCCGCGTTCCAGGTCGGCCTCGCTGCGGTCCCACAGCGCGAACCATTGCCGCCCCATCGGCGCGCCATCGCACGGGAACGGCGCGTTCGGCGCGACGAACGCGGCATCGGGCAGGGCCTCGGCCCATTCCGGGGCGATGCCGATCAGGTCGTTGCCGTCGGCACCCAGCCCGTGGCACAGCACGACCAGGCTGCGCGCGGTGCCGCTGGCCGGCTCGAGCGTGGGGCCATCGAGGGCGATCAGGCGTTGCATGCGGTGGTCCTTGCGTGCTGCGATCGCGAAGCGTTAGGGGCTTGACGTGCCGCCCGCAACCGTCGTCACGCGCTTCGCGCCAAGCCCCACCGGGTATCTTCACCTGGGCCATGCCTTTGCCGCCCTGTTCGCGCATCGCCTGGCAGCCGAGGCCGGCGGCAGGTTCCTGCTGCGCATCGAGGACATCGACCCGCTGCGCTGCCGCCCCGAGTTCGCCGCCGCGATCGAGGAGGACCTGGCCTGGCTCGGCCTTGCCTGGGAGCGGCCGGTGCGCGTGCAGTCGGAGCACCTGGCCGACTACCGCAGGGTGCTGGAGGCGCTGGCGGCACGCGGCCTGGTTTATCCCTGCTTCTGCACCCGCGCCGACATCGCCCGCGAGATCGCGGCCTCGGCCGAGGCACCGCACCAGGGGCCGGACGGGCCGCACTATCCCGGCACCTGCCGGGCACTGCGGGAGGACGAGCGCCGCGGCCGGATCGCCGCCGGCGCGCCATACGCGCTGCGGCTCGACATGGCGCGCGCCGCCGCAGCTGCGGGGCCGCTCGCCTTTCGCGAGGCTGGCGAGCCGCGCGTTGCCACCCCGGAAATCTTTGGCGACGTGGTGCTGGGGCGCAAGGACACACCCGCGAGCTATCATCTTTGCGTGACGCACGACGACGCTGCCCAGGGGGTGACGCTGGTCACCCGGGCCGAGGATCTGCGCCCGGCGACGCACCTGCACCGGCTGCTGCAGGCGCTGCTGGGATGGCAGGTGCCGCAATGGCGCCACCACCCGTTGCGGGTCGGGCCGGACGGCCGGCGCCATGCCAAGCGTGACCGCAGCGTGACGTTGCGCGACCTGCGCGCGGCCGGCCACACGCCGGCGGCGGTGCGGGCGCTGGCCGGGCTGCCGGACTGATGCCGCCGGCCGCATGCCCCGACCGATCCCATCGGGACCCTGCCTGCCGACAGGCGCCGGGTGCGGCCGGCGGCCTGGTTTGCGCCAGGCCTGCGGTCTCAGCCCTGCTTCTTGGCCGAGATCTCCTCGATCAGCGTCTTCAGCCGCTCCAGCTCCGCCTTGAGTGCGACGACCTCGGGCGGGTCGGTCGGCGTCGGCGGGTTCGCGCTGCGGCCATAGAACGGCGCCCACATCGCGAACGCGCGCTCCAGCATCGCCATGTTCTGCTTGCCCATCTCCTCGAGCTGGGGGGCAAACGGGAACAGTCCCTCCATGGTTGTGCGCATCGCCTGGCGCATCTGTTCCTGCTGGAGGGAAAACGCGGTCATGGTCTGTTCCAGGTAGCGCGGCACCAGCGCCCCCAGATTGTCACCATAGAAACTGATCAGCTGGCGCAGGAACCCGATCGGCAGCAGCGAGGAGCCTTTGCTTTCCTCCTCCATGATGATCTGGGTCAGCACCTGGCGGGTGATGTCCTCGCCGGTCTTGGCGTCGTAGACTACAAAATCGCGCCCTTCCTTCACCATCGCGGCCAGATGGTCCAACGTGACATACGACGACGCCTCGGTGTTGTAGAGCCGGCGGTTGGCATACTTCTTCACCACCACCGGCGGCGTCTTCGGCCCGGTCGGTGGCGAGGCACTTGCGGTGCCATCGGTCGGCACCGCGCGAAGGGGTTCCGTCATGCGGCAAATTCCTGCAAGCCTGTCCAACGATCTTGTAGCACGCTTGCTGCGCCACGGCACGGTTCGATTTTCGCGCTGCGTCATTATCGCCCCGCGCGCCGTGGCAGGCTATGGTGCGCCGCGACATGAACGACCGGGACCGCAACAAGGATGGCCGCGCCGCCGGCCAGGAGGGGGCTGGCCGCACGAGCCCCGGCCACGGCGCACCCGACCCGGGCGCCGACCTCGACGGGCTGGCGCGCGACTGGATCACGCTGTGGCAGAGCGAGATCGCAGCACTTGCGCACGACCGGGAGGCCGCCGAGACGGTTGCGCGGGTCTGCGCGATCTGGTCGGGGCTGGCCGCCTTCTGGCTGCGCGCGGTGCCGCCGGCCCAGCCGCCGCCTGCCGCGCATGAGCCACCCGCCGCCGCAACCCTTGCTGCGGCGCGGCCCGCGGCCGCTGCTGCTGCACCTGATGCTGGCCTCGCTTCGCTCCACCATCTCCTTGGCGAGCTTGGCGAACGTCTGGGCGGGATCGAACGGCGGCTGGCCAACCTGGAAGGCGGGGGCCTTGAAGGCGGGGGCCTCGAAGGCAGGGGCCTCGAAGGCGGGAGCAGCGGAGGCACAGGCGATCATCGACGCGCTGGCGGCGCTGGCGCGCGAAAGCGGCGCGGCGACAGCAAGGCAGGTTGACGGCGCGGCCGGATTCGCCGCCGCAGTGGTGCGCGAGCTCGGTGCCGCCGACCGTGCCCTGATCGCCGGCATCGCCGCCTACCGCCGCCATCCGTACGTGCGGCTTGTGCCCGAGCCGCCGGCAATCTGGGCGGAGGGCGGGACCCGCCTGCTCGATTACGGCATCCCCGGCGAGGGCGGGGCCACGCCGCTCCTGGTGGTGCCGTCGCTGATCAATCGTGCCTATGTGCTCGACCTTGCCGAGGGCGCCAGTTTCCTGCGCTGGCTCGCTGCCCATGGCACGCGGCCGCTGCTGCTGGACTGGGGCTGGCCGGAAGCCGCCGAACGCGAGTTCACGCTGACCGACTATATCGCGGGGCGGCTGCTGCGGGCGGCCCAGGCGGCCGCGGCCGCCGCCGGGCCGGCGGTGCTCTGTGGCTACTGCATGGGCGGCACCATGACGATCGCCGCGGCTGCCCAGCGGCCGGACCTGTTCCGGGCGCTGGCGCTGTTCGCGGCACCGTGGGATTTCCACGCTCCCGATGGCGGCGCCCAGGGTGCCAGCCTTGCCGCCGCGGCGCCGCTGATGGAGCCGCTGTTCGCCTTCAACGGCACGCTGCCGGTGGATGCGCTGCAGCTGCTGTTCGCTGCCCTCGACCCCTATGCGATCGCCGACAAGTATCGGAGTTTCGCCCGTACCGACCAGGCCTCGGCGCGCGCCGAAAAATTCGTCGCGCTCGAGGACTGGCTGAACGATGGCGTGCCGCTGGCAGCACCGGTGGCGCGGACCTGCCTCAGCGAATGGTATGGGCGCAATGACCCCGCGCGCGGCGCCTGGCGCGTGGCTGGGCTGGCGGTGCGGCCGCAGGCGATCGGCCTGCCTGCCTTCGTCGCGATCCCGGCGCGCGATCGCATCGTGCCCCCGGAAAGCGCCACCGCGCTGGCCGACCGCCTGCCGCACGCCACGGTGCTGCGGCCGGCGGCCGGGCATATCGGCATGGTCGCCGGCCTTTCCGCCGAACGCGCCTTATGGCTGCCCTTCAGGGAATGGCTATCGACCCTTGCCTAGCGCCTGTGCTTAGTTCCGGCCGGGGCCAGAAGGTTCCACAACCGCCCCGAACAGCCCGAGGAGAAACACAACAATGACCGATATCGTCATCGCGTCCGCTGCCCGCACCCCGGTGGGCAGTTTCAGCGGCGCGTTCGCAAGCCTTGCCGCGCACGATCTGGGCGTGGTCGCGATCAAGGAGGCGCTGGCCCGCGCCAAGGTCGCGCCGGAGGACATCGACGAGGTGATCCTTGGCCAGATCCTGACCGCCGGCGCCGGCCAGAACCCGGCCCGCCAGGCCGCGGTGAAGGCGGGCATCCCGGTCGACAAGACCGCCTTCGGCGTGAACCAGCTCTGTGGATCGGGGCTGCGCACGGTCGCCCTTGCCGCCCAGCAGATCATCGCCGGCGATGCCAAGGTCGTGCTGGCCGGCGGCCAGGAGAGCATGACCCAGGCGCCGCATTGCGCGCAGCTGCGCGCCGGCATCAAGATGGGCACCGCGGAATTCCTCGATACCATGCTGCGCGATGGCCTGTGGGATGCGTTCCATGGCTATCACATGGGCAACACCGCCGAGAACGTCGCCAAGAACTGGCAGCTGACCCGGGCCGAACAGGACGAGTTCGCCTTCAACAGCCAGCGCAAGGCAGGCGAGGCGCAGAAGGCTGGCCGCTTCAACGACGAGATCGTGCCGGTGACGGTGAAGACCCGCAAGGGCGACGTGGTGGTCTCGGCCGACGAATATCCGCGCCCCGACACCACGCTCGAGGTGCTGGCGAAGCTGCGCCCTGCCTTCAGCAAGGACGGTACGGTGACCGCCGGTAATGCCAGCGGCATCAACGATGGCGCGGCGGCGCTGGTGGTGATGAGCGGGGCCGAGGCCGCGAAGCGGGGCATCACGCCGCTGGCGGTGCTCCGGTCGTGGGCGACGGCGGGCGTCGATCCCGCGATCATGGGCACCGGGCCGATCCCGTCCTCGCGCAAGGCGCTGGCCAAGGCTGGCTGGAAGGCCGACGATCTCGACCTGGTCGAGGCCAACGAGGCGTTCGCGGCGCAGGCGATCGCGGTCAACAAGGACCTGGGCTGGGATACCGCCAAGGTGAACGTGAATGGCGGCGCGATCGCGCTCGGCCATCCGATCGGGGCCTCGGGTGCGCGCGTGCTGACCACGCTGCTCTACGAGATGCGGCGGCGCAAGGCGAAGAAGGGTCTCGCGACGCTGTGCATCGGCGGCGGCATGGGCATCGCGATGTGCCTGGAGGCCGCCTGATTTCGGCACGGAGGCGGCGCCGCCGAGGCGCCGCCTCCTGACCCCGGCGGGCCAGGGCATTAGCCCGCCGCCCCCTGTTGCGCGCCAAGCGTGTTCGTGGTCCCGGTTTCGGGGCTGGGAGCGTGTGGCAGCACATCGCCGCGAAGCCGGCCATTGCGCGCGCGTGCAGATTTCCCCTTGATCCCGGCCGCTTGCCCCGCAAGTCTGGTGCCGCTTGCCCACCCCCAAGGACCAGGGAGAGGAACCCCCACATGGCACGCGTTGCACTTGTCACCGGCGGCACCCGCGGCATCGGCGCCGCGATCTCGATCAGCCTGAAGGGCGCTGGCTACAAGGTCGCCGCCAACTACGCGGCCAGCGACGAGGCGGCGAAGAAGTTCTCCGACAGCACCGGCATCCCGGTGTTCAAGTTCGATGTCGGCGATTTCGCGGCCTGCCAGGCGGGCGTGGCCGCGGTCGCCCAGGCGCTCGGCGGCCCGGTCGAAGTCCTGGTCAACAATGCCGGCATCACCCGCGACGGTGTGATGCACAAGATGAGCGCCGACAACTGGGACGCGGTGATCCGCACCAACCTCAGCAGCTGCTTCAACACGAGCCGGGCGGTGATCGACGGCATGCGCGAACGCAAGTTCGGTCGCATCGTCAATATCGGCAGCGTCAACGGCCAGGCAGGCCAGTACGGCCAGGTGAACTACGCCGCCGCCAAGTCGGGCATCCACGGCTTCACCAAGGCGCTGGCCCAGGAAGGCGCCAGGGCCGGCATCACCGTGAACGCGATCGCTCCCGGCTATGTCGATACGGAGATGGTGCGCGCCGTGCCCGCCGACGTGCTGGAGAAGATCATCGCGCGCATCCCGCGCGGCCGGCTGGGCAGGGCCGAGGACATCGCCCGCGGCGTGCTGTTCCTGGTTGCCGACGATGCCGATTTCATCACCGGCAGCACGATGTCGATCAACGGCGGCCAGCACATGTACTGATCGGGATCGACCCGGGCAGAAGTCAGCGGCCCTGGCGCGTGCGGGCGCCGGGGCCGCCACGCCTCATCGGAAACTGTTCTTGGCCAGCCGGCGCTTTTCGAACTCGGCTGCATCGCGCGCGCGCAGGAACGGGTTGGCGGCCAGCTCGTCGGCGATGGTGCTGGGCACGGTCGGCCTGTCTTCGGCGCGCAGCGCCCGGTAGCGCGTTCCCTGCTCCTGCAACGCTTCGTTCCCCGGCTCGACCGACAGCGCGAATTTCAGGTTGTCCAGCGTGTATTCGTGGCCGCTGCAGACCAGCGTCGCGCCCGGCAGCGCGGCGAGCTTCCGCAAGCTCGCGAACATCTGCGCCATCGTGCCTTCGATCACCCGCCCGCAGCCCAGCGTGAACAGGGTGTCGGCGGCGATCAGCACCCGATCGTCGGCGAAATGGTAGCAGATATGGCCGACCGTGTGGCCGGGCGTGTCGATGACGCGGGCGACCGCCTCGCCGACCTCGACGAAATCGCCTTCCTCCACCGCCTGGTCGAGCGCCGGAAGGCGGTGCGCATCGGCCCGCGCGCCGACCACGGCGCAGCCATAAACGGCCAGCAGTTCCGGCACGCCGGCAATATGATCGTCGTGATGGTGCGTCAGCAGGATCTTCTGCGGTGTCACGCCGTGCTGCCGGCACCAGGCGATCACCGGCGCTGCCTCGGCCGGATCGACGATCGCGGTCACGCCGGCGCTTTGCAGCACCCAGGCGTAGTTGTCGGAAAGCAGCGGCAGGGGGGTGGCGATAAGGGTCATGCCGCACTGCCTAGCACCACGCGGCGCGCCGCTCCACCTCCGGCTCGCCTGCTCAGCCGGCGCGGATCACGCTGAGCGCGAGCACCGGTGCCCTCGGCAGCGGCTCCTGGCGGCTGGCGACGACGTGGCCGGTGGCCGGGTCCAGCCAGAACACGTTCTCGAACCGCCAGGACGAAGCCGCACCTTCCAGGGCGCGGCCGGTCTCGCGCACGCGGCGCAGCGTGCGCGGCTGGCTCGCCGGCGTTGCGCGGACCGGTTCGGTCCCCTCGCTCACCAGGCGGCTTTCGACGACCAGGCCACCGGGCGGGGCGTCGCTTGCCTGGAGCCGGCGGCGATAGGGCCGCGCCTGGCCCAGCTGGTCGGGCCGGGCAAGCGGGTCGGGCGTCTCGTCGACGACGCCGCGGAGGTCGCCGCCGGGCAGGTTGACCGTACGGATGATGCGGCCTGCCTTCAGCGCCAGCACGAACGGGCCTGGCGCCAGCCACTGTTCGGCGCTGTCGCGCTTCTCCGCGAGGATCATCGCAAGCTCCGGTCCGTCACCGAGGCGGGCCGCCATCAGCGGCCGCGCGCCGCCGCCGCTGGCCAGCGCCTCCGGCGGCGGCATCGGCGGGCGCGGATAGGATGGAACGAAGGGTTCGCCGAGCGGCCCGGCGCCGCCTTCGGGTGCCCGCCCGGGCCGCGGCAGGCTGGCGGCCGGTCCTGCCGCGGGCGTTCCCCGCTCGGCGCAGGCGATCGCCAGCAGCGGCAGGCCGAGCAGCATGCGCCGGCGCGGCCAGCCGCTCATGCGGCGCTGCTCGCGGGCGCGAGGTCGCGGCGGAACGCCCGTTCCGTCGGCAGCCATTTCAGGCGCCGGTACAGCGCCACCAGCGGCGCCTCGGGCAGGGCTGCCTCGACCTCGTCGGGCGTGGTCTCGCGGAAGCCGCTGGCCAGGAGGAATTTCGGCGCCTCGCTCGACAGCGCATAGAGCCAGACCGCGCCACGCCTGCCTGCCTCCTCGGCGAGTGCGTCGAGGAGCGCCTGGCCGAGGCCCCGGCCGCGCAGCGGCACCGCCACGACGAGGCTTCGCAGCAGCGCCGAATCGCCGCCGAACTCCAGCCCGGCGCCGCCCACCAGCTGGCCGGATTCGTGGGCCACCAGCCAGAAGCCGCTGCCCGCCCCCAGCTCCTCGGTGCGCATCTTCTCGCTCGCCAGCAGCGCCTTCCACTGGGCGAGATCGAGCGTGCCGGGCTTCCTGATCACCGCCACCGGGTCACCTCCTGGGTGTCACGTCCAGGGCGCGTTCTCGGCCGCGATCGCGGCCGCCGCCTCGGACAGGGCGGTATCGGGCACCCGAAGGGTCGTGGCAAGCAGCAGGTAGGACAGGCTCTTGCCGTGGCCATCGAGGCCCAGGCTCTGGTTCACGCCGCCCTCCAGCACGGTATCGATCACGAAATTCATCGCCCCCAGCCGCGCCAGCAGGTAGCGCCGCACCCGGCTCGCGCCGCGGTGGCGGAACAGGGCCAGCACGCGCGCCTCGCTCAGCTGTTCGGCGAGCAGCGGCAGATGCGCGGGCACCCAGGCGATCAGCGCGATGTTCAGCCGCTCTCCCTTGTCGCCGCTGCGGGCGTGGGCAAGCCGGTGCAGCGGCACCTCGACCAGGTTCATCGGTCGAGGAACCGCACCCGCGGCCGCACCCCTGCCGCCGGCACCAGCGCGCTCGTGGTGGCGATGCGCGGCGTGACGGCAAGCCGCACGCCGGCCCCGCCGGCAGGCCCGCAGCAATAGAGCGCCAGCACCTCGCGCGCGGCCGCTTCCGCCGGCGCCCGCGCCGGGCTGCGGGCGGCGAGGCGGACCCGGAATTCGCCATCCGGGTCGGCGGGCACGCGGTCGGCCGCCAGCGTGCCGGCATCGCCATCGTGCAGCGCGCAGAGACCGATCAGCTCGATGCGCACCTGGTCGCCGAGAGCAGCGACGGCCGGCCGGCGCTTGAGCGCCCGTGCCGCCGCCAGCGCCCGCGCGTAGGCAGCCGGGCCGGCATAGCCGATCTCGCCTTCGCCCAGGAACCCGCCATCGAGGCTGATCGTCGCCTTCAGGGTCGAAGGCGGCGGCCTGCCGCGGGCACCCGTGAGGCGAACGTGGTTGCGGGAGAGGGGGGTGATCTCGACCTCGGTGATGTCGAGCGTCACGTCCGGCGTCAGATAGGCAGCAGGGTCGTGGATTTCATACAGCAGCTGCTCGCTCACCGTGCGCCGGCATACCCGCCCGCCGGTGTCGCCGGCCTTGCTGATGGTGATGGCGCCGCCTTCCTCCACCTCGGCGATCGGAAACCCGATCCGCTCCATGCCGGGCACGTCCTTGGTGCCGGGATCGCAGAAATAGCCGCCCGAGACCTGGGTGCCACATTCCAGCAGGTGGCCGGCCAGGGTGCCGCAGGCGAGCCGATCGAAATCGTGCGGCCGCCAGCCGAAATGCGCGATCAGCGGCCCGAGCGCCAGCGCCGGGTCGGCGCAGCGGCCGGTGACCACGATCCTGGCACCGTCGCGCAGCGCCTCGGCGATCGGGAAGGCGCCGAGATAGGCATTGGCCGAGACCAGCCGGGGATCGTCGGGTGCGATCTTCGGGTCGGCTTCCCATGGCTCGGCCTCGGCCAGCAGGTGGCGCACGTCGTCGCCCTCGATCACCGCGATCTGCGGGGCGGCAAGCCCGAGCGCGGTGGCGAGGGCGGCGATGCGGCCGGCCGCGGCTTCCGGGTTGGCGGCGCCGAAATTGCCGACGATGGCGATGCCGGCCTTCAGGCAATCGGCCAGCACCGGCGCGAGCAGCCTCTCCAGCATCGGCTCGTAGCCGGCCTCGGCGTTGCCGCGGCGCGCCAGCTGGCCGAGTGCCAGGGTGCGCTCGGCCAGGGTCTCGAACGTAAGGGCCGCGGGCAGCCCCCGGGCCAGCAGCGTCGCCACCACGGGTGCAGCGGCATCGACGCGATCGCCCGAGAAGCCGGCGGCGTTGCCGACCAGGAACGGTGTCATCGTGGGCCAAGGCTAGACGGAGCCGGGGCAGGCTGCCAGCGTGCGCGCGCCATTCCTGATCGGGAGCAAGGACGCATGGGCAGCCGGGAAGCAGCCATCGCACGAGCCACGGATGGCTTCGACAGCGGAAAATTCCGCGACCTGCTGGCCGGGCTGGTGGAAATCCCTTCCACCGCGCAGGACCCGGTGCACGAGGAGGCACTGGGCCGCTACCTGGAGACCGCGATCCGCCCGTGGCTCGTGCGGCTGGGGTTCTCGGTCTCGGTCCATGCCAACCCGGTGGCGGGGTTCCCGCCGATCCTGACCGCGACGCGCATCGAGGACCCGGCCCGCCCGACCGTGATCACCTATGGCCACGGCGACACCGTGCGTGGCCTCGATGAGCAGTGGAGCGCCGGGCTGTCGCCGTGGCGGCTGACCGAGCGCGACGGGCGGTGGTACGGGCGCGGCGTGGTCGACAACAAGGGCCAGCACGCGCTGAACCTGTTCGCGCTGGAACAGGTGCTGGCCGAGCGCGGCGGCAGGCTGGGGTTCAACCTGAAACTGGTGCTGGAGATGTGCGAGGAGCGCGGCTCGCGCGGGCTTGGCGAGTTCGTCGGCCTGCATGCCGCCGAGCTCGCGGCCGACGTGCTGATCGGCAGCGACGGCCCGCGCGTCGATCCCGGCGTGCCCTCGATCAAGATGGGCACGCGCGGCACGTTCCATTTCGACCTGGTGGTGAAGCTCCGCCCCGGTGGCGTGCATTCCGGCCACTGGGGCGGAATCACGCGCGATCCGGCGGTGATCCTGGCGCACGCGATCACGGCGATCATGGACCGCAACGGAAGAATCCTGGTGCCGGGCTGGCAGCCGCCGCTCGATCCCCGGTTGCGGGCGATGCTGCAAGGCTGCCCGGTCGGCGGCAGCGGCGAGGAGAGTGCCACGATCGACGAGGGCTGGGGCGAGCCGGGCCGCAGCACCGCCGAGAAGATCTATGCCAGCAACAGTTTCATCGTGCTGGCGATGCTGTCGGGCCGGCCCGAGAACCCGGTGAACGCGGTGGCGCCGGATGCCCGCGCGCACTGCCAGATCCGCTACACGGTCGATTCCGACCCGGCGAGTTTCGCACCGGCGCTGCGCAAGCACCTGGATGCGAAGGGCTTCCCCGAGGTGGTGATCGAGCATGGCGGCGTACGCATGAATGCCAGCCGCACCGCTGCCGATGATCCGTGGGTCGCGTTTGCCGCCGGCAGCGTCGCGCAGAGCCTGAACCGCCCGCCGCAGCTGGTGCCGAACAGTTCCGGCGGCCTGCCTGGCGACGTGTTCGTCGACCACCTGCACGTGCCGCTGGTGTGGATTCCGCACAGCTACAATGGCTGCAAGCAGCACGGGCCTGATGAGCACGCGCTTCCCGCGATCTTCCGGGAAGGGCTCGCGATGATGGCCGGGCTGTGGTGGGACCTGGGCGAGGCAGGGGTGCCGCCGCGCAAGGGCTAGGCGGAGACGGAACGGGCGGCCCCGTTTCCGGAACCGCCCGCGAACGCTCCCCCAGGGTGGCCGGTCAGACGCGCCGGCGGCGTGCGAGGCCCAGGCCGAGCAGGCCGGCACCCAGCAGCGCGAGCGTTGCCGGCTCGGGCACCGGCACCGTCTGGTTGTAGGCGATGTTGTCGAACTCGAACGCGAACTGCGTGCTGGTCGCGACCACGCGGGTGAAGGGCGTATCGGATGTGATGTTGACGTAGGCGGTGCCCTGGTTGCCCTGGTTGCCGTTCGGCAGCGTGCCGGCGGCGGCGGCGGCGGTGATGCCGCTCACGCTGCCGACCAGGGTCGCGCCGTCATAGAACGACAGCGTGTTGTAGTCGTCGATCGAGCCCCAGAGCAGGCCGAGATAAAGGTAGCCGCCGACCACCGACGGCAGCACCAGTTCGGC
>JADYYZ010000112.1 GCA_020853405.1 Acetobacteraceae bacterium | reverse complement strand
TCGGCGCGGCCGCGGGCGCGGCGCTGGGCTCTATCATCCCCGGCATCGGCACGCTGCTGGGTGGCATTCTCGGCGGTGCCGCTGGTGGCGGCCTCGGGGGCCTGTTCGGCCCGGGCGAGAGCGTGCGTGGCTTTGGGCTGCGGTTGCAAAGCGCCGGCTGGGGGCCCGATGCCACCCCGTCAAACGCCATGGCCGACCAGCTGCTGCCGATCGACTACCGCTACTACAACGAGAGCGGCAAGGCGGTCTTCGCCCAGGCTGAGCAGGTCGTCGCCGCCACCAATGCCTACCTGGCGCAGCGCGGCCTGCAGGTCGGTGGCGTCAGCGTCATCGGCGGCAACAAGAATGGGCCCGACTACTCCTGGGCCGATGCCGGCTCGGTCGAGGAGGCGTACACCCGGCTGCGATTTGCCTCGCGCGACAATGCCGACCTCACCCGCTCGCTGCAGGGCAAGACCTTCTCCGGCGTAGACAAGCTGGCGCAATGGGTCGACGGCTTCCTCGCCACCCAGGCCGAGATCGACAAGCTCGGCACCGCGCCGCTGGCGGCCTTCACCCAGCAGGTCAATGCGATCAACGCCGCCTTCGACAAGGCGATCGAGACCGCCCGGCAGTATGGGCTAGCCGAGGACAAGCTCAATGTGGAGCGGGCGCGGCAGATCGCGGCCCTGGAAGCCCAGCGGGCCGAGACCCTGCGCCAGGGCGAGGTGGCACTGGCGATCCGTCGCCTGACTGCTGAGGGGAACAGCGAGGCTGCTGACTTGGCCAGGCAGACCGAGGCCGCCCGGCAGGAGACGCGCGCTTTCACCGAGCAGCTAGAGGCGTTGGGCATCTCCGCCGCTGAGAAGTCCCGCCTGCTGGTCGAACTCGAGGAGACCCAGGCGGCCGAGCGGGCGGCGATCATTGAACGCTATGCCGATCAGGCACGCGATGCGCTGCTGCGCACGGGCGGGTCCATCCGTGCCTATCTCGACAACCTACGTACTGGTGCAAACGGTGGCGCGTCTCCCACCGATCGGCTCGTGGAGGCGCAGAATGCCTTCGGGCGGGACCTGGCGCTGGCACGCGGTGGCGATACCGATGCCTTGGCCCGGATCACTCAAACGGCGGATACGCTGCTAGCGGCCAGCCGGGCGATGGATGCCTCGGGGACCGATTTTCAGGCTTTGCGGCAGTTCGTCATCTCCAGCCTGGAGAACCTGCCGGCCACCCAGTCCTACGATGCCCAGATCCTGGCCGCGCTCCAGAGCCTCGGCGGGTCGGTGAATGTCCAGGTCGGCGTCGAGGTGGTGCGGGTCATCACCGAGGCGTTGAACGCCCTGCCGGACGCCGACCTGGCACGGCTGGTGCAATCGGCAACTGTCCTGCGCACCGTCGAGGAGCGGCTGGGCCGATTGCTGTCCGACATCGAAGTTGATGCCCTGGTCCAGGGTGCCGTTGTCCGCCGCGATGTCGAGCAGTCGATGCAGCGCGACCTCTCCGCCGCCGAGCGCGCCGGGCTGGTGCAGGCCGCCGACATCATGCGGTCGATCCAGCAGGCCATGGCGCGTGATTTGTCGCCCGCCGAGCGGGCCGGCCTACTGTGGGATGCCGACATCACCCGCGCCGTCCAGCAGGCGATGGGGCGTGACCTGTCGGCGGCCGAGCGTGCGGGCCTGGTGCAGGCTGCCGAGATCATCCGCAGTGTCGAACAGGCGATCGGGCGGAACCTGTCGGACGCCGAGCGCGACAGCCTGGTCCAGGGCGCGGCGATCGAGCGGACCATCGCGCAGGCCATCGGCCGCGACCTCACCGCCGAGGAACGCGCCGGGCTGGTCCAGGCCGCCAGCGTCATCCGAACCGTGGAGCAGCAACTGGGCCGGCAGCTCACTGCCGCGGAGCGCGCGCTGGTCTACGAGAGCACCACCGTGGTGCGTGGCATCAGCCAGACCATCTTTCCGCCCACCGGCACCATCATCGTGCCGGAGAACGAGGCGGTGCTGCGCGGCATCTTCCAGCAGGTGCTCGCAGCCACCGGGGCCACGCTGCTGACGGACGAGAACATCACCCGCATCATCCGCCAGGCAGTCGAGACCACCGAGACCATCCAGATCAGCCGGTCGATCGACGACAAGCTGTCCGGGCTGCTCACCACCGCCAACGCGATCCTGGCCACCATGCGCGACGACATCGCTGCGACGCGGGGCTTCACCAACCAGGTGGTGCAGAACACCCAGACGCTGATCGACGACGCCCGTGGCGGCAATGTCGGCGAAGGTGGTGCCTTCGCCTTCGGTGGGGTCTTCGCCGGTGGGAACGTGATCCCCTTCGCCCGCGGCGGCGTGCCCGACCTGGTACACCAGCCGACGCTGGCGCCGATGGCGCTGTTCGGCGAGGCCGGGCCCGAAGCCATCATGCCGCTGCGCCGTGGCAGCGACGGACGGCTCGGCGTGCAGGCCAGTGGCGGCGGGCACGCTGGCTTGCTGGCCGAGATGCAGGCGCTGCGCCGCGACGTCGCCGAGCTACGCCGCGCCCTGGTGCAGCTGGGCGCCCTGCAGGCCAGCGAGACCCGCGCGGGTGCGGCCGCCGTCGTCGACGAGTTGCAGCAGGTCACCGCCCCGCTCCGCCGCCTCGCCCAGGCCGGCTGAGTCGGACAGCTCGCCAGCGGCACACGCGCGAACGTCCTTCCCCCAATCCTGGAGCCCAGCATGGCGGACGGTATCGTCACCCTGGTCGAGGCGACGGCGTACGATCCGTCCGTCTCCAACAAGCTGATCCGCTCCGAGGAACTGGACAACGCCGGCTGGGGCAAGAGCGGCGCCACCATCACGGCCAATGCCACCCTCGCCCCGGACGGCACCGCCACCGCCGACACCATCGTCGAGACCGCGACCAACGCGTTCCACGTTGTCTCGCAATACGTGAGTGGCATCACTGCCGGCGTGCCGGTCATGGCCTCGGGGCACCTCAAGGCCGCCGGCCGCAGCCGCGTGCGCATCCAGACCGATACCAGCCCCAACAACGGCACCGCCGACTTCGACATTGCCACCGGCACCATCTTCGGCACCACCGGCATCGCCTCCGCCCCGCGCCTCATTCCGCTCGGCAACGGTTGGTGGCGCTTCGCCGTGCTCTGGACCCCGACCGGCTCCGTCGCCCTCGGCATCAAGCTGATCCTGGCCGCCAGTTCCTTCGGCGTCGCCTATCTCGGTGATGGCGTCTCCGGGATGCACGCCTGGGGTTTCATGCTCGACCCCTCTGGCCAGCTGAACGACTACGTCCGCACCACCGGCGTCGCAGGACCTGGCACCCGCGTGCTCCGCTTCGCCAGCGGCCGCGGCCGCACGACCGGTCCCAATGACACCCCACCGCACGTGCACTTCGCACCACGGCTGCAGCAGCCGGTCAACTTCAGCCGCACCCTGTTCAGCAATGCCCGCGTCACCGGAGGCGCATCGGTCGGCGCCGGTGAAATCGTGCTCAACAACACCGACCAGGCCCTGGCCTCGCTGCGCACGCTCGGCCTCGATGGCCGCGACATCACCGTGCGTGTCGGCGCCCAGGACGCACCGTATCCTAGCGGCTTCACCACCTTCCTGACCGGGACCGCCGAGCAGGTCGAGATCGGCGCCCGTACCGCCACCATCCGCCTGCGCGACAGGCTGCAGCTGCTGTCCTTGCCGCTGCAGGCCAACCGCTACGCCGGCAGCAACGTTCTGCCTTCCGGCGCCGAGGGTAGCGCGGACGACATCAAGGGGCAGCCGAAGCCGCTGCTCTACGGCCGGCGCTACCAGGTGCCGCCGGTGCTGGTGAACACCGCCAAGCTCACATACCAGCTGCATGACGGGCCGATGCAGGCGGTCGATGCCGTCTACGACATGGGCGTGGCGCTTGCCGCGGGCGCCGACTACGCCAACCTCGCCGCCCTCGAGGCCGCGGCACCCACCGCCGGCACCTACATCACCTGCCTGGCGCTCGGCCTGTTCCGCCTGGGTGCCGCCCCGGCCGGGCGGATCACCGCCGATGCCCGCGGTGACAATGCGGGCGGCTATGTCAGCAAGGCGGGTGAGATCGTCCAGCGCATCCTCACCAGCCGCTGTGGCGTCGCCGCCGGCGATCTCGATGCCGCATCCTTCACCACGCTGAACACCGCCGCACCTGAGTGCGGTGTGTTCCTGACCGGCGAGACGACCCGGCAGCAGGCCATCGACCTGCTGCTCGCCTCAGCCGGAGCCTGGCTTGCGCCGACGCGGACGGGGACGTGGCAGGTTGGCCAGCTGGTTGCTCCGGCCAGCACGCCCGTCGCCACCCTGACCGATGTCGAGATCCTCTCCCTCGACAGCCGTGCCACCAACGATGACACGCGCGGCGTGCCGGTCTGGCGGGTCACGGTCCGCTACAAGCCCTACAGCCAGGCGGCGGCGGCCGATATCGCCGGCAGTGTATCCGCCGCCCGGCGCGCCGAACTGCTCCAACCCTGGCGCGACACCACCGCCAGCGATCCCACGATCCAGGCCAAGCACCTCCTGGCGCAGGAACTGGTTCGCGAGACCGCCCTGGCCAGTGCCGCGGACGCCGCCTCCGAAGCTGCCCGGCTGCTCGCCCTGCATGGCGTGCGGCGGGACTTCGTCCAGGCAGAGGTCTGGCTGTCGGAAAGTGCGGCCGCGCTCGACCTCGGTCAGGTCGTGCGCCTCGTCACGCCGCGCCTCGGCTACGGCGCCGGGCGGGACTTCGTGGTGGTCGGCATCGCGCTGGATGGCCGCCGCCAGCGGCTGACCCTCGATCTGTGGGGTTGATATGGCCAAGCTCCAACTCTCCCTCGCCAACGTCGCCGATGGCGGCACGCTCTCGGGCGGCCTCTGGCTCGGCACTGCGCCGCTGGCCAACCTGCAGCAGCGACTGCTCTCCAAGGTCGCACGATCCGTCGACCTGCTCGCCACCAGCACGCGGCTCGACGTCGACCTCGGCACTGCTAGCACCATCGTTCGCTTCGTGGGGCTGGCCCGGCACAACCTCACCACGACGGCGACCTATCGCATCACCGCCGGCACCACGCTGGGCGGCGCCGACCTCTACGACAGCACCACCCTGCCGGCCTGGCCGGCCGTCTACCTCCCCGAGGACCTCGAATGGGAGGACGACAACTGGTGGGAGGGGCAGATCACCACCGCCGAGGCCGAGGGCTATCCGATCGCCCTGGAGCACGATGTCGGCAGCAACATCCGCGCCCGCTACTGGCGTATCTCCTTCTCTGACCCGGCCAACCCAGCCGGTTACGTCGAGCTCGCCCGCCTCTGGATGGGACCGCTCTGGTCGCCGCAGCGCAACCTCAGCTACGGCGCCGGCCTCACCTGGGAGGCACGCTCCATCGCCGAGTACTCTCTCGGCGGCGTGCTGTTCAGCGAGCCGCGGCCGCCGGCACGCGTGCTGCGCCTCACTCTCAGCGCCCTGAACGACGCCGAAGCCTACGGCACCATTCTCGACGCCCAGCGT
>JADYYZ010000111.1 GCA_020853405.1 Acetobacteraceae bacterium | reverse complement strand
CCCTTCTTCCAGCCCGAGCGCGAGCGCTTCCTGGAATACGACCTGACGCGCATCCTGTACGAATTGTCGGGCACGCCGAAGCCGGTGGTCGGCGTGATGACCGCGCTGCCGATGAACGGCGAGATGCGGGCGATGGCGATGGGCGGCCGCCCGACCCCGCCCTGGGCATCGATGACGCAGCTCAGGCAGTTCTTCACCGTGCGCGACGTGGCGACCGACGCCAAGGCGATCGAGCCTGAGATCCGCACGCTGTGGGTGGTGCACCCGCAGGGGCTGTCGGAGGCGACGCAGTTTGCCATCGACCAGTTCGTGCTGCGTGGCGGCCGGCTGGTGGTGTTCGTCGATCCGCACAGCGAGGCGCAGGCGATGCGGCCCGGGCCGCGGGGCCAGCCGGTCACCGACACCGCCTCGGCTTTGCCGAAACTGTTCGCCGCCTGGGGCGTGGCGTACGACCCGAACCAGGTGGCCGCTGACCTGCGTGGCGCCTGGCGGGTGCGCGCCGGCGGCAGCGAGCGGATGCAGGCGGTCGACTATGTCGCCTGGTTCAATGCACAAGGCGACGGCATCAACCGCGACACCCCGATCACCGGCGAACTGAACCAGATCACCTTCGCCTCCGCCGGCCTGCTGCGGCCGGCCGAGGGAGCGGCCACGCGGTTCGAGCCCCTGGTCAGCACCAGCACCGAGGCCCAGGTGATTCCGGCGGCCGACGTGCGCACCGAGCCGAACCCCGCGAAGATCCTCGCCGCCTTCCGGCCCAGCGGCGAACGCTACACGCTGGCCGCGCGCATATCCGGCCCGGTGCGCAGCGCCTTCCAGGGCGACCTGCCGGAGGGCATCGAGGCGCCGGGCGAGCGCCTGGCCGAGGCGAAGGAGCCGGTCAACATCGTGATCGTGGCCGATGCCGACGTGCTGGAGGACCGGTTCTGGGTGCGCGTGCAGGACTTCTTCGGCCAGCAGGTCGCCACCCCGTTCAGCGACAACGGCGCCTTCGTGACCAACGCCACCGAGCTGCTGTCGGGCAGTTCGGCACTGATCGGGCTCCGCTCGCGCGGTGAAAGCACGCGTCCTTTCACGCTGGTCGAAGGCATCCGCCGCGAGGCGGAGCGCGCCTTCCGCGAGCGCGAGCAGGCGCTGACCCGCACGCTGGAGGAGACCGAGCGCAAGCTTCGCGAACTGCGCTCCGGCCCGACCGGCCCCGGCGCCGACCGGCGCGCGGTGGAGGCGGTGATCACGCCCGAGCAGCGTGCCGCGATCGACCAGGCGCGGCAGACCATCGGCGAGACGCGGCGGGAGCTTCGCCAGGTGCAGTTCGATCTCCGCCGCGACATCGACACGATGAAGACCAGGTTGCAGTTCTGGAATGTCGCCGCCGTGCCGATCGCGGTGATGCTGTTCGCGATCGGGCTTGGCCTGTGGCGCCGCAGAGCGCGCCGGCACCGCGGTGCCGCATGACGCCCAGGACCCTTGTCGTACTGGGCGGGCTCGCGCTGGCGGCCACGGGCGTGGCGGCGGTCCTGGTACTTCGCCAGCCGCCGCCCGCCACCGCGCCACTGGTTGCCGGCCAGCTGATGTTTCCCGGCCTGGTGCAGCGCCTGCAGGGTGCGGCCAGGGTCGAGATCACCGGCAAGGACGGCACGCTGGTGCTGGTGCGCAATGGTGATGTCTGGGGCGATGCGGGCAGGTCGGGCTACCCCGTGCAGCAGGCCCGCGTGCGCGAGATGTTTTCGGCGCTGACCGAGCTGCGCCTGACCGAGCCGCGCACCGCCGATCCGCAGCAGCTGAAGGCGCTGAACCTCGATGCCCCCGGCGCCGACAGCAGCGCCCTGAAACTGGTGGTGCGCGATGGCGCGAGCGGGGTGATCGCCGAGGCGATCGTCGGCCGGCGGCGCGTGCGCATGGCAGGCAACCTGCCCGAGGCGATCTATGTGCGCCGCCCCGGGGAGAACCAGGCCTGGCTCGCCGAAGGCAACCTGCGGCTCGATGCCGAATGGAATCTCTGGATCGACCGCGACCTGCTCGACATCAAGCGCGCCCGCATCGCCTCGGCGGTCCTGCGCCAGGGCGAGACCGTGACCGATCTTGCCCGCGCGACCCCCGCCGCGGAGCGGATGGAGGTGGAAAACCCGCCCGAGGGCTGGCGCGGCGACGAAAGCAAGGTCGATGATGTCGGCCGCGCGCTGGAGTGGCTGACGCTCGAGGACGTGAAGCCGGCCACCGAGCTCGCCGGCGCGCATGAACTCGGCACCGCGACCTGGACCTTGTTCGACGGCACGCGGGTGGCTGCCCGGGTGGTCGAGAAGGACGGCACGCGCTGGACCATGTTCGATGTCACCTGGGCGGCGCCGGCAACGCCGCCGCCGGCTGCGGCCGACGCGCGCACCCCGGAGGCGGCGAAGGCCGAGGCAGAGGCCGCCCAGAAGCGGCTCGCCGGCTGGGCCTACAAACTGCCCGACTGGAAACTCGCGACAGTGCTTGCGTCGGCCGAGAGCATGCGCGCGGCTGCGCCGCCACCCGCCGCCGCCCCGCCGGCCGCGGCCTCCT